>WFTN01000048.1 GCA_015485455.1 Planctomycetota bacterium
ATCTAAATAGCGTTCTTGATTTTTGTATTCAAAGCAGTGGCTCAGACATTCATTTGACTGTGGGCCGGCCCCCCGTCTTGCGCCAAGGTGGGCGCATGAAGAGCATCGATGCTGACCCACTCACCCCAGAAGACACCGAGGCCATGGCGAACAGCATCATGCCTGAGCGTCTGAAGGCCGAATTCGCTGAATTGGGGTCGGTCGATTTCGGTATGGGCTATGGAGAAGAGGCCCGTTTTCGTGTTTCAATTCTCAAACAAAAAGGCCATGTGGGCATGGTGTTGCGGTTGATTCCTTCCAGGCTGTTGAGCTTTGAGCAAATCGGATTGCCCGATCATGTGAAAAAGCTGTTGACGAAGCCTCGGGGTATGATCCTTGTGACTGGCCCCACCGGTTCTGGAAAGACGACGACCTTGGCCACGATGATTGACTACATCAATCAGAATTTCGAACACCACATTATCACCATTGAAGATCCCATTGAGTACTACCATGACCACAAAAAAAGCGTTCTGACACAAAGGGAGATTGGCGTCGACACTCCCGATTTTTCTGAGGCCATGCGTCGAGCGTTGCGTCAGGATCCGGACATCATTCTCTTGGGAGAAATGCGCGACTTGGAGACAATTTCCACGGCCATCACCGCGGCTGAAACCGGTCACTTAGTCTTGGGAACCTTGCACACAACCGGTTCCGCACGCACGGTCGACCGTATCATCGATTCCTTTCCCGTTGATCAGCAGGAACAAGTCAGAACTCAGCTAGCCGGTGGACTTTTGGCGGTGATTTCCCAAGTGTTGGTACCTCGCATCGACAAACCTGGTGTTGTGGCGGCGTTTGAGTTGATGATCAATTCGCCAGCTATTGGCAATCACATCCGCAAGAATGAAACCTATAAGTTGTTCTCTGAGATCCAGACAGGAAAACGTCGTGGCATGCAATTGCTCGACGACCATCTCTTCAGGCTCTATCAGGACGGGGTGATTGAAGACGAAATGGCTTTGTCCCTGGCCCAAAGAACTCAGGAAATGAAGGAAAAGGTGCTGGGCTGATGGCTGGACAGAACCGCAAGAAACTCCTGGGGCAAATCCTCAAAGAAATGCGTTTGGTCCATGAGGGTCAGATTCAAGAAGCCCTTGGCCTGCAGAAAGAAGAGGGGGGGCAAATTGGCCGCATTTTGGTCAATCTTGGCTATCTCAAAGAGGCCCAGCTCATGGAAGCCCTGGCAACTCAGATGGGTATCGCTAAGGTTGACTTGGAAGGCCAAACGATTCCTGAAGATCTTGTGAGCCGCATGGACGCAGCCACTGTTAACATCTTTCGAGTCGTTCCTTATGCTCAAGTCGGTGGTGTGGTCAAGGTGGCCATCTCAGACCCCACTCATCTCAGTTGCCTTGATGACGTTCGTTTCATTTTGGGATGCGAGCTTGAAGCCTATTTTGCTGAACCAGATCAAATTGATGTCCTCATTAAGGAGAGCTTCCAAGAACGAGCGGAAGACATGGATTCTTTGCTCGACGAATTGGAAGGCTTGAATGAGGGTGCCGCCAGTATTGACGATCAGGAAGCCTTGGCCCAATCGACTCCTGTGGTCAAGTTGCTCAACTACGTCCTGTTCATGGCCATTCGTGATCAGGCCAGCGATATTCACATGGAGCCCTTCGAGGACGAATTCAAGATTCGCTATCGCATTGATGGTGTTCTCTTTGAATTGCGCTCGCCACCCAGTTACTTGGCAACTGCCTTGGTATCACGGGTCAAAGTCATGGCGAATTTGGATATCGCCGAAACACGCATGCCTCAAGATGGTCGCATCGATTTGATGGTCGGTGGGCGCAAGGTTGATGTGCGGGTCTCGACGCTTCCGACCATGTACGGCGAGAGTTGCGTCATGCGCGTTCTCGACAAGACGGTTGTTAATCTTGATCTCGACAAGTTGGGGCTTCGCCCGGAAGAGTCAGACATACTCAAACGCCTGATTGAATTACCTCACGGGATTATCTTGGTGACTGGGCCAACTGGTTCCGGCAAGACAACAACGCTCTACGCAGCTCTGAATGCTGCCAATAGTGAAGACCAAAAGATCATCACCACGGAAGACCCAGTTGAGTACGAGTTGCCCGACATTGTTCAGGTGCAAGTCAATGAAGATATCGGTGTTACCTACGCTGACTGTTTGCGTTCCATCTTGCGCCAAGATCCAGATAAGATTCTGGTTGGTGAGATTCGGGATCGTGAGACCGCTCAGATTGCGGTGGAAGCCTCTCTCACGGGACACGTGGTTTTTAGCACCCTTCATACCAACGATGCTGCTTCTGCTGTCACCCGCCTGGTCGATATTGGTGTGCAGCCATTCTTGATCGCGGCAACCTTGGAAGCGGTGGTGGCTCAAAGGCTCGTTCGGACCATTTGTCAGCACTGCCGAGGGCCTTACTCACCACCGCAAGAGGTCTTGGATGATTTAGGGATTTCCGCCGCAGATGCGGCTTCTGCCAAGTTCTTTTCTGGCAGTGGATGCGAACATTGCTACGGCACCGGCTATCGGGGCCGCATGGCCCTCTTCGAGATCCTCGACGTGAGTGATCGTGTGAAAGAGGGGATCATTGGAGAGGTGAGCGCCATGGCCCTGGGAGAAATCGCCAAGGGCGATGGTATGAGACCCCTACGAGAAAGCGGCCTGATCGCAATTTTTGAAGGAAAAACCACACCTGAAGAGGTGATTCGTGAAACGGTTTATCACTGATAGGAAAAGCAGATGCCTGATAATCTGAAGAAGCGCCGTGACAAGTTTAAGACTGCGGCTAAAACCAGCGCACCCAAAGAAGCGGGAGAGAAGAAACCTCTCTTTGGTGGTGGACGCGTTTCGCGCCAAATGAAGACCCAGTTTTCAGTTCAGTTTTCTACTTTGCAAGATGCTGGTCTCCCAGTCCTGCGGAGCCTGAAGATTCTGGAAGGGCAAATGGCGCCGGGGCGATTCAAGACCGTTCTTCAAGGGGTGTCCGAGGATGTTGAAGGTGGTAGCCCTTTATCGGAAGCATTTTCGAAACATCCAAAGATCTTTGATTCGCTCTACGTCAATGTCATTCGTGCCGGTGAAGCCGGTGGTATGTTGACGGAGGTCTTCCAGCGATTGGCTGACTTCATGGAGCGCAGTGACAAGTTGATGCGCCGGGTGAAAGGAGCTCTTGCTTATCCCACCTTTGTCGTGCTCTTCGCCGTGGCTGTTTTGACCTTCATCATGATTGTCGTGGTGCCGCAGTTCGAAGAAATATTCGGCAGTATGGGGCAAGAACTTCCTCCTATGACACGGGGGCTGATCGATTTCAGTCATGCCATTGCCACCTATTGGTACTTGGTCGTTCTTTCACCTTTGTTGGTTGTTGGTTTATGGCGACTGATTCGGCGCTCCCCGGGAGGGTTGATGTTCACCGATCGATTGAAGCTTAAGACGCCGCTCTTCGGTACTTTGCTTAAGAAGACTCAGATCTCACGATTCTCACGGACTTTGGGCACACTCTCAACTTCCGGTGTTCCGCTGTTGGAGAGCCTTGAGATCGTGAAGGGAACTGCAACCAACGAAGTACTGCGGGTCACGGTCGAGAATGTCAAGACCAGTGTCAGCGAAGGAGAGAGCATCGCCGAACCTCTGGGGGAGAGCGGTATCTTCGACGACATGGTTGTCAACATGGTCGATGTGGGGGAGGAAACCGGTGAACTGGCCCGCATGTTGATGAAGGTTGCCGATCGCTATGACGACGAGGTCGATGCCACTGTTGGCGCTATGCTCAGTGTCTTAGAGCCCATGCTCATCGTTGTCATGGGACTCGTTGTTGGTTTTATCGTGATTGCCTTATTCATGCCTTTGCTCGAAATGCAAGGTAACATCTAAACGGCCTCGTGGCTGTGCTCTTCTCCTTGTTTCATGCCATGAGTTTTCCTTCAAGAAACAAGGAGGAGATGCTTTCAATTGATGCCTGAAGCGGACGAAATGTAAAAAGTAGGAAACATGCTTGCTCGTTTCGTCGTCCCAAGAGATAGGATGGTCGGACTTGGAGTTCTCTTGATGAAGGCTATAGTTTCTGCTCTTGGGTCTTTGGGCAGCCAGTAGATTAAAACAAGACAGGTCTTCACGCGGATGGTGCGGGGCGGGGGTTAACAGCTACCTATGTCGATTCGACGGCGGGCTACAATCTTATTCTTGGTGGTTAACGTGATTACCGTTTCGTTGATTGCCGTTTCTGTTTTTCGCGAAACAGAAGAATCCCGCAATCGCCTAAAAGCTGACCGGGCCGCCTTCGCCAAAGGCACAGCAGAAGTCTTGGCAAACAGCTTCAAAGTGAGCATGGAAATAGAGCTGCTCCGGGTGTTGAAGAAATCCTTGGGGGTCACCGCCGAGGATGAAGGTTACGACGAATTCGCCATTGCCTTGGCTCTTTCCGATTTGCCTTATTGGGATGAAGACCCTTTGGTGACCAAGTATTTGGATCGGGTTTTCTTTGTTCGATTCTCCGAGACCGATATCAATCGTTTTAATCCTAGGCCTCGTTTGGTCCTTTCCGCTGAGGAGTCAGCGAAAGTCAGCAAGAGCTTTCTACGGCAGAGAGTTTCGAAGGTCGACGGCTTCGAGACTTTCGTTGATGATCATGGCCACGTCGTTGTTTATGGCAAAGTTGATCCAGATGTTTCGCCGGATTGGGGCTACTACTTTCGCATGAATTTGGTCGAACCCGTGAGTTTCGATCCCAGTGAGTCTGTGCGTCGGATTCTCGCTATTTCGGTTCCGGCCATGCTTTTGCTCTTATTTACTCTCTACTATTCGCTGAAACGCCTGGTCCTGGAGCCTCTTTCGGCCACGGAACGTGCAGCTCTTCGAATCTCCTCTGGGGATTACAGTCAACCTTTGCCCTACGCAGACCGCCTTGACGAAATCGGCTCTGTAGCCAAAGCCATGAACATCATGATGGGGCAGTTGGAGGAGTATCGGACCCGGATGCAGGGCAACATTTCCGCCGCCACGGAGAGATTCAAGCGGGCGGAGCAACATTTGGTCGTTTCCGAGCGTTTGGCGGCCATGGGGCGGATCGCCGCCGGAATCGCCCATGAGATTAACAACCCTTTGGGGGGAATTCTCAATGCTTTGAGGCGCTTAGGGTCGAGCGACCTTCCAGAAGATCGACGTGCTAAGTATCGGGATGTGGCAGAGGATGCTGTGAGACGCATTCAGACAACGGTTCAACGGGTCTTGGCCACTTCACCTCGGCATGCCCCTCAAGTGGAGACGGTGGAGCTTCTGTGGCCGATAGACCAGGCCAGAGCCTTGGTTGCCCACAAATTGCGAGAAAATCGCATTGAATTGGCTCTGGATGTGCCAGAAGGGCTCCATGTCGTGGGAGATCGCAACGAATTGTCGCAAATTTTTCTTAATCTCCTCATCAATGCCTGTGACGCCGTGGGGGACGAAAAAGAGCCAAGAATTGAAGTGTCTGCCGCTGCGCTGGGCTCCGAAGTGGAAATAAGGGTGAAAGACAATGGCAAAGGCATGACAGATGAGGTGAAAGAGCACATTTTTGACCTGTTTTTCACTACGAAAACAGGAAACAAAGGAACCGGTCTTGGACTTGGAATCGTACACAATATTGTGACAGGGCACGGCGGTCGGATTTCAGTGGAAAGTGCCCCGGAAAAGGGTAGTTCTTTCCAATTGAACCTGCCTCGTCGTCGTTCCGAGTGAAAATGGCCCCTAAAAGGTGGACGCATCATGAAAATTGACGCCAAATCGTTGGTGATTATTGGACTTCTTATTGCGGTTGGTTTCTTGGTTGTGAACGGGGGGAGCGACGCTCTCGCTGGCCGTTCCGGAACGGACAGCAACTCTGATATGATCGCTGTCACCGGTGAGTACGGTAATGGTACATCTGTACTCTGGGTAATTGACACAAAGTCAAAGCAGTTAGCAGCTTACCGCAGCATGAATGGCTCGACAATTGAACTTGTTGGGGCCCGTAGAATCGAACATGACTTGAAATTAGTGGCCTATCGCGACCGTACTTCGGACGCCTATAGCCCCCTAAATTTGGAGAAGCGATACTTGGATTACCGCAAGGGAAGAGTCGATTCTTCCTCCCCCGCAGGGGCTGCTCCAGAGAAAGACTCAACTAAGAAAGAAAAGTGACTTTTCAAACAGTGGGGGATAAGCGTAAACTGCGCCAGCTTCACTGTAGGGATTAGCTTGTTTGAGGAGAATGTCGGTGCCCGAGAAAGAAGAATTCATCTCACTGGAAAAGGCTCTTAAGGAGCTGCGGCTCAAAGAAGATGAGCTGAAACGTCTGGTATCTGAAGGTGAAATCCGTGCGTTCCGCGACGCGGACAAAATGAAGTTCAAGCGCGAGGACATTGAAAAACTCAAGCAGGACACGGGGAAAACGATCAAATTTCAGGATGAGTCCAGCGACACGCTGACTGATGACCTGTTGTTTGATGAGGAAATCGAAGACTTGGATCTCGAAGATGAGGTCGGCATGAAGACGGAGCCGATCTCCAGCGACGAGACCTTCATCGATGATGCACCGAAGCCCAAGAAGAAGGCTTCTGTGTCCAAAACTCGTGTCACGCGCACGCAACCTGAGGCTGCCGCTGGTGGCGCACGAGGAAAGACGACAACGATTCGCCGGACAACCGGTCGTTCGACTCAGATTCGTGTGGCTGAAGAAGCAGCAGTGGGTCAAATTCATCCCGCTTTCATGGGACTCATGATTTTGACCTCGCTCATCATGTTTGCTGGCTTGGCAGTCTGGTACGACATTGCTCGTGGCGAGGCTTCCAGCATCGGAAAGTCGATTGGCGAAAAAGCCAATGGTGTTTTCGGCAACAAGAAGTAAGCGCACTGCTTAACTGTTAAGAGAGCCCCCGAAGTCTTTCGGGGGTTTTTTTATGGCTCCATTTGGCGTCGGGTCTCATGATACACCTCTTTGAAGGCCGTGAGCGCCGACGGGGTTTGGCCTATGGAAAGGGCAATCGGCTTGGTCTTTGGCGCTGATTTCCGAGAATCCAGAAGGTTGTTTTGCAGCCACTTGAGTCCCCGCCACTTGGTATCTTCCGAGTCCTAAGCAGACTCTAAGGAATCCGATCATGCGAAAATTCTCAATAGCTCTCCTTGTTGGTGCCATGCTCCTCTCTGGGACCGCCTGCGTGTCCACAGAACGCTACGACGCCGCTAGCCAAGAAATCGACAATCAAGACGAAGTGATTCGTAGTTTGCGGCAATCTAATGCTAGCAAAGATCAAGAATTGAACGCTTTGCGCAACAAAATGGACTTGGCGCAAATGGAAATTGCCCGTCTCAAAGGCAATGAGAACGCTGCCGCCGAGTTGCAAAGGTTGCGCCAGGAATTTGCCGATCTCCAGAGCCGCTTCACCAGCATCGACGATGCCGTGAGTTTGCGGCAAACATCGGAGGGAACGGCCCTCACGGTAGAGGGGGAAGTTCTTTTCGACAGTGCCAGCGACAAGATATCCTCACGTGGACAAGAGATCTTGCGCAAAATCTGCGCCCGTTTACTCGAAACGAACACGAGAATTCGGATTGATGGTCACACAGACAATGTTCCCATCGTCAAACAAAGAGGACGCTATCCCATGGGCAACTTGGAGCTCTCCGGATCTCGCTCTTTGCAAGTGGCATGGTTTCTCACAGAAAAGTGTGATTTCCCACGGGATCGCGTATTCTATGCTGGGTATGGGCCAGAACGACCTGTGGCTAGCAATGACACCGATGAAGGGCGTCAACGTAACCGTCGGGTCGAGATTCTAATTTTAGGTGAATGACCGTGGCCTTAGGGCACAAGTGGATCAAGTTCTTGCTGGGCACAATCTTAGTTGTCCTCGTCTTCATTGCGGGATGGGCGATGATGGCGGAGCCAGCGGAGATGAACCTCCATGTCACGGATCGTGATTCCATGGTCCACGTCCCAGCCGGTGTTTTTCGCATCCACGGGACGTTGACTGAAGTTTCTGGCTATTGGATTGATCAATTCGAGGTCACCGAACGGGATTGGCAGCGCTTCCTTCAGGAGTCCGCTTCCTTTCCTTGGGAATACCCCTCTTTTGAAGTCAATCGCGGTCCAGACTACCCGGTGCGATGGGTCACCTATCCTCAGGCCTGTGCCTTCGCCGCCTTCTACCAGAAGAGGATTCCCAGCAATATTGAGTGGGAGCGAGCGGCCTTGGGTACCAAGGAAATGGCTTGGCCTTGGGGGAATGCCTGGATCGCCGCCGCCAATGTAGCGGGAACTTGGGAGCGGGGGAAAATGGCTCCGCGGGTCACTCGGGTTGGTCTGTTTGAGCGGGGTCGAAGTCCTTGCGGTGCCTACGACATGGTTGGCAACGTCTGGGAATGGACAAGCAGCGACCCCACCGAGTCTCTGGTGGCCGGAAGTTTTGAAACGGGGCAAAATGCCCGCTATCGCATTGTCCGAGGTGGGGCGTTTAATAGCTATCCCTTGGGGAGTTTAGGGTCGTTTGAACGTCTCCAGAATAGTCGGGTGACAGCGGCGTGGGACTTGGGATTCCGCTGTGTTATCTCAGACGAAGAGTTAGAATTTCAAGAACAGGCCATCGGTTGGATTAAAGATCTTGCATGGCCTGATATCTATCATCGGTTCGCTCGCGGGCGACCAGCGGCTCAAGAGCTGCTCAAAAGCGGAAAAAAATCGCTGCCGTACCTAAACGCTGCTTTTCGGTCATGTTCAGACGAGGGAGTTCGCGGTAGAATTGACGACTTGGTCAAGCAGATTAGAAAAGGATCGTAAACCAGCCCATGCAGGTCCCTGAAACTCCCAGTCAGCTTCGTGCTGTCCTCAACGAGCGCGGTTTGTCGCCCAACAAACGTTATGGCCAGAATTTTCTGGTCGAACCAAAAATCTTGGACGTCATCATGCGCCAGGCTGAGCTTGAGAGCTCCGATTTTGTTCTCGAAATCGGTACTGGGGCTGGCACTCTGACCAAACGTCTGGCAGATGCGGCTGGTTTCGTCGTAACAGTTGAGATCGACGGAGGGCTTTTCTCCTTGGTTCGCGACCTCTTGGGTGTTGAGCCCAATATCCGTTTAGTCCATGGGGATATCATGGCAACGAAGAGCTCTTTGAACCCTGATGTCTGTGAAAAGATTGATGTGGCTCTTGTGGCTCCGGACCTGAAAAACTTCAAAGTCGTTGCCAACTTGCCTTACAACATTTCCACGCCTTTTCTCACCTCTCTTTTGGTGCGCTACGGGGCTCCGGCCTTGATGGTCTTGATGGTGCAGAAGGAGCTGGCCGAAGGTTTGGCGGCCAAACCTGGGACGAAAGAGTATTCACCTTTGTCGATCTTGGTTCAGCTTCTCGCTGATGTGACCATTGAACGAACACTTTCTTGCGAAGTATTTTGGCCCAAGCCCAAAGTCGATTCCGCCATTGTTTGCATTCGAAGCAATCGTGTCGATCCTCCCAAGGTCTTGAGGGCCTATCCCTTGGTTCGTTTGCTGTTCTCAGAACGTCGCAAGACGATTCGTAGTATTTTGCGCAAACTTCCTGCTGTGATGGGTGGACCAATCAAACCAGAAGTCCTGGACGAGATGCTCGAGAAGCTCGGACTTACAGGTCAAGAGCGTGCGGAATCCCTCGAACCTCAAACCTTCGTTATCTTGGACCGGGCTCTGACGGAGGCCATTGGGGAGGTCTAAGGTGGCTGGGCGAATCACGAGTACATGCTTGGAGCGCGTCAAAGAAGCCAGCAACATCGTGGACATCGTCAGTGGCTATGTGACTCTCAAGCGGTCAGGACGGGCCTACAAGGGGCTTTGTCCCTTTCACGACGAAAAAACTCCCAGTTTCTCTGTCACCCCCGACCGAGGATGGTTCCATTGTTTTGGCTGCGGAGAAAAAGGTTCTGCCATTGATTTCGTCATGGCGATGGACCGGGTGGGTTTTGTCGAGGCGGTGGAATTCCTCGCTGATCGATCTGGTATTGAGATCGAAAGAGAAGTGGGGGAAGCTCCGAAGCCATCCCATGAATCGGCGAAATCCGATGTATTTCGGGTCAATGCTTGGGCGGCGAAGTTCTTTCAGAAACAGCTCACCTTAGAAAAGGGGCAGGGTTGCCGGGACTATCTTGATGGGCGCAAGCTCTCTCGGGAGACATGGGCAGAATTCAAAATCGGTTACGCGCCGGATGCTTGGACTGAATTGGCGGATGCTGCTCGGGCCCTGGGAATTCCTGATCGCCTCTTGCTTGACGCAGGGTTGGCGAAGCAACGAGAAGGAAAAAGTGGCGTTTACGACGCCTTTCGTGATCGGCTTATCTTTCCAATTTTTGATGCCCTGGATCGGGTTATCGGTTTCGGTGGTCGCTCTTTAGACGGATCCGAGCCCAAGTATCTCAATTCACCCAAGACTCCTGTTTTCAACAAGAGTGCCAGTCTCTACGGTCTTGATCGTCTTCGTCGCCTCAAAAAAGATGAAGAGATCTTTGTAATGGAAGGCTATACCGACGTGATCATGGCGGTGCAACAGGCCCAAATGCCGGCGGTGGCAACGTTGGGGACGGCATTGACTCCTCAACATGCCCGTCTCTTGGGGCGGTACACGGAGCAGATTACTTTGGTTTATGA
>WFTN01000049.1 GCA_015485455.1 Planctomycetota bacterium
GCTCCCACAGCTACTCTACTTGCCACTCAATGAAGGGGCGGGAACTGCAACTGCGGATTTGGCGGCTCCAGGAATCCCTGGGTCGGCTCCTCTACTGAGTAATGGCAGTAATTGGGATGTGGTGGACCCGTTCTTTGGGGCGGCAGCTTGGGAAACATCGGCAACCTTCGCTGAGACGATAACAACGAGCATTTCGGTCGGTCACGCAACGGACTTCACGGTTGAATTTGCAATTTATCCTGACCCGTCGGTTACTTCACCTCCAAATGACATGCACATTTTTCTTGCGCCAGGCTTCTTGCTGCAATTGAAAAAAAATCCCCAGGGCCTCTATCAGCTCTACATGTTTGGGGGTTCTAGTTTTCAACAAGTGATCTCGCCACCGTTGCCTTTGAGGGAATGGACGTTCGTGTCCATGGCTTATCACAAGTCTGTATTTCTCATGGGTACATATCTCAACGGGGAGTTGGTTTTTGTAGCTCCGCTCAACCCGTTTAGTATTGTCCCTTCATCATTGACATGGACGATTGGATCCCCTGTGAGTGGCTCATCATCTGGTTGGCGTGGGAAGATCGACGAAGTTCGTGTTTGGGACACGGCAAGGTCGGCAGCCTTTGTACGTTTGGGATCTGTTGGAGAACCAGCAACGATTGACGTTGGCGCCGGCAACATCACCAGCCCGCCTCGTACCTTAGCTCATTGCCAATACTATTCTTCGAATGAAGTGATCACAGTTGAAGTGTGCAATCCTGGTTTGACCATCGTCCCATCTGGTTCCGCGATTCCTATGGATATGGAAGTTGATGGTATTCTCGTGGCATCCGACGCGTTGGTTCTTAATGCTGACTTGAATCCGGGAGACAGCGTCGCTTACACGTTTTCGGTTCCCGCTGATCTTTCTGCACCGACTCGCCATGTGATTCGCATCACTAGCAGCTACCCTGGGGACACCCAACCTCTCAACGATGTGATCGAACTCGACTTCAAGGGCGGGGGCCCTGGTGTGGTTTCGAGATTTCCGTGGACCGAGTCTTTTGACGCCGTGCCGCAAGTGAGTCAACCCGCAACAACGCCGCCCATCGGATGGGTCAATGTTCAAAATGAACCAGCCCTAAACGGAACTGAGCAAGAATGGGAATTCGAATCTTCTCCCCAGCCGACATTTCCTGGCCCTTATCCAGCGGTTGACCACACAAGCGGCAGTGGGCTAACTGAGTATGCCACTTCTGGCCCGGGTTTTGCCACGGAAACCCTCGAATCGCCTTGCATCGATTTGATCGGAGTCAGCCAGCCAAGCTTGTCTTTCTATGTCAACACTTATAGCCCCCCCGGGAGTTTAGGCGGTGGTATTCTGACTATCTCCGTTGTCTCTCTGACAACGGGTATCACGAGTTTTGTTGGCAATGCTATTTTTAATGTTGGTCCCGATGAGTGGCGTTTGCAAGAAATTGACCTGACTCCATTTGTTGGGGAGGTCATCGTGATTCGCTTTCAGAGCGCTGGTGGCAGTGCCTCGGACTCTTTGAGTATCGATGATGTTTCGATCACGGACCAAGCAGTCTTGTTGAAGGGCCAAGCTCCCCAACAGGGCATAGCAACACTCGATATCAGCTTCGCGACCAATGGGCACAAAAAAGAAATCATGTCCGGAGAAAATGGACCTTATGAAAAGGTTTCTCGATTCCCGGCTATTTTGGACTTCGTTTTTGAGGGCATACCGTCCCAGCCTTTTATTCTTCTCTCGGGACTACGCAATGAAGTGAATGCAACCTACCCGAGCATAGGACAGATGGATGTCGGCGGCCCCTTAGACTTGGCATCCGGATTCCCGACGGCATTGACGGTTTGGGGCAACGGTTTCGCACTCGCAACTGCGGTTGATTTCTTGTTCTACACCGACTCTGCGGGAACAGCCTTGATTCAAGCTCAACTGCCACAATTGCCGATCGCTCCTTTCGATCGCAACACTCCATTTGCCACCTTCCAATGTGTCATGGGCGTTCCTGCTCCGCCGTTCTTTGCCGTGAGCAACGCAGTTCAACTTCTGAATTGGTGAACACCAACTCGATCTTGATCACAAAAGGCGTCCTCCGAACAAGCTACTCTACTTGTTCGGTTCGCCGCCGGAAGAATGTGGCAAGGCTGGCACAGTTTCGTTTTCGCTAAGTGCAGGGATCACTGCAACAGTTACATGGGTTGCAGGCCAGAATGGAGCAACTGAAAATGATGGTGTGAAGGGTAGCGACGGGCCAACAGGAGAGTAGACTCCCCCTGAGGTCTTGCAGCGTAACGAGACCTCTGCCTTGGCATCGCGTTCTCGTTGCTGCATTTTTCAAGCCAATGGTATGAGTACCAAGTAGGAGGGGGCGTCACGTCCGTCCCCGTTGACGTCTCCCATGCCGCAAGCGACTGTCCCGAATTTGTCATGGTTAGCACTGACGAATTGATGAATGATTGAACCATTGGTCCCGGATCGAACCTCGACGCGGCCGACGCTGTAGGTGGAAGAGCCACTCCAGTTGGCGCCAATGCCGGGACAGGCAACGATGAAGTCAGGGGTTACATCGGCGTTGACGTCGAATCCAGCTTCTACCGTCGTGAGCCTGTCGTAAAGGACACCCGTACCGTGGTTCCAGAAACTGGTCGTAAATTGAGAGTAAGGAGCAGGCTGTGGCAAGGGCCCCCCGTATGTCCCGGAGGGAGCAAGGGGGAGTTGTGCGTTGAGCGTCAGCCCGAGCGTAAGTGCTACACAGCCTGTGACGATTTGAATGAACTTGTTCATAGCTAATTTCCTCAATCCGACGCCTATCATCGATGTGCTGCCGCCCAGAGACGACCGCCATCCTTATGCAAAGTCTTCACATATTCTTATGAGTACCAGATAAAGTTACATTTTGCTCGCTTAATCTGGGTGATAGGATTTTCTATCGCTACTTGGATTTCATAGATACTGATTGGAATTGGCACATGCCGCTCTTTTTGCGCCGGTTAGGTTTTTTTATATGCCTGGGGACTGTTGGCTTTTCTTTGCTTTCTTGTGGCAATGGCTCCAAGCAGTCAGATTCTCCTGATGATTCAGCTCAACGTGGCACCCCCGGAAGTTTGAGCCTTGCAGACATTCGGAGGGCTCTCGATGCCCCTGGGGCTCATGATTCCTTCGTGCCGGATGCGCCCTTTGGCATCGTCACCAAGCTCAAAACGGTCATTCCCCGTGACAATCCCATGACCCCAGCCAAGATTGAGCTGGGGCGTCAGCTTTACTTCGATGTCCGTCTGTCC
>WFTN01000050.1 GCA_015485455.1 Planctomycetota bacterium
TTTGGACAAAGTCCATCTCCCCATTCTAAGTTCTCCGTTCCAACACTTAAGAGTGTGGTGAGTGCAGGAAGTTCGAAATGCTCGCAGCAGGAATCACAAATCGGAATGGGAAGTGACGTGGTGCCAGGGCGGTGGCAAATGATGCAAATAACTTTTCTCATGCCATTCCATCCCTCGGTGTCAGGGAAGATTCGCTTGAGTTAAGGGTATCAGCAGCCAAGTTCTATGAGGTCAATTTGGCCTCTTAGCGCCACAGTCATTGGGGCTCGATTTCCAATAAACTGACCCATCTTTGCCCTCGGCATCTGAGCTATGGCTTTAAAGCCTCGGGGGTGTTTGAGGGGGCTGGCCTCCTCTTTCTTCATGCGCCGAAGGCGCTCCCAAGAAAAATGACCTCAGTTTCTTTTCTTGACTCTTGGCGTCCCTAGCCCGAAGTTTTATCCAATTGAAATCATGGAGGCCGAGAATTGATGAATTCAATACCACCCAAGTCAAAGTTGTGGCCTATTCTCTTTCAGGTGGATGTTGAGTTGCGAGACAAGATGCAAGCCTAAGGATGCAAGCACTGCGGAAAGCGTCTTGATCGAGCCGACTACCGACGACGGCCTCGGGGAGGCCCTGGGTTCCCTGGTGATCAATTTCAGCTTCGATTGAGCCTCTGTTGCACAGCTCCGACCTGTCGGGGCAGAGCGAATCTTCAGTTCACACGATTTCTTGGCCGCCGAGGCTACCTTGGGCCGCCCATCGTTCTCGTATCCGCTCTTCGCTTAGGCCCAGACGCAGCAAGCCTCAAGACGCTTTCTTCGGCCTTTGGCGTAGGAAGACAAACCATCCAGAGATGGGATGCATGGTGGCGTATCCGTCAACTTAAGCGCGAGCTTGGTCGCAAGGAGAAGGCGCTTGCCGAAGCAGCAGCCTTGCTCGTGCTCAAGAAAAAAATGAACTTTTCCAAATTTTCTTCAACGAAACACTCATTGTCAGCCTTTATCTAGTAGTCCTGTAAGGGAGTGGCTCGCAACGCAGCCACCGACTCGGGGTAAGATTAATCTTCGTTGGATCACGGTTGCGTGGCCTTGCTGCAGTTGACCAAGAGACAACATCTCGCCAAAGAGTGGTAGGCGAAGTGTTTGGTTTGAAAACCATTTACCACTGCTGTTTGAATTTGAAAGGTACTAAAGACATGAAACGGACTCTTACAAGAATAGCCTTGGTGTTGGGATGTGTGGCCGCAATCTTGGTCTCTGCACCATCCAGAGACGTATTCGCTTATTCGTCTGGAGTTATTACCGTAGGGCCAGGCACCGTGCCACCGCACTGCAACTCGACCGCCCCCCATGAAGTCTGTACTTCAGCAGGATTCTGCGAGCCCGGGCCAGATTCTTGTTTTCAAGGTTGCAGTACGCCAACAATAAAGACCGTTTGGTGTGAAGACTCAAATTCTGGTTGGTAATTAGAGTTGTTGCTCGGGGTTCCAAGAACCCCGAGCATTTACGTCGGTTGTTCGCTAATTCTGACTGTGTATGGCCAGCGTCTCTTCTTTCGCAGCCTTTGTTGCTGGATGTGAGCAGTCGATCCGTGGAGAATAAACAAAGGAAATCTCTGATCCTAATGATTTCACGAACGATACGCTTCTTAATGTGCTTCTCATTGAGCGCCACCATTTTTCTGGTCCCATTGACTACCTTTGAAGCAGATGCGAAGCGTAAGCATAAAGCGAGCGTTTCATTGGAGATAGTTGACGATCATTTGCAGATCAGCTTGTGCCAAGTTGGGGCCAAGTGCCCTCGGTGGGAGCTAAATACACCCGAACAACGCGCACTCATTCTTGGGCATTCCAGCACCGGTGTTTTTGCGATCCCAGATTCAAGCTCTTTTGTAGCTCGCCAGCAGGTCGTGCAGGTGAGGATACATCAGAATAGTCTACCGCACCGTTCGGGGCTCCATGAGAAAGGGAGCATTCTGCTACGCACAATCGATCTTGTCCCACGATCGCATGAGGCAACTGTGTCCTCGTTACTCACCTGCCCGACTGGTGTGACTCATACTGTGCCTTGGAATACTCACTATGATGATTACGTTGCTGTAGGGCAGGCAGAGGTGCTCGAATCCAGTCAGTCTGGGAAGATAAGAGTGATCGGTTTGACCGAGTCGACAAGAGTTACTGTCTATCGCGTCGTTAAGCTCGCAGAAGATTATGAAAGATTGTTGAATGATCGTGGGAGTTACGTGCCGTTTCGAAGCATCGTTGTCATCTCAGAGGTCGAGTCTCCTGCACTCGCGTCTGTGGGCATAGATGGCACTCTTTTCGGCAACATCATAGT
>WFTN01000051.1 GCA_015485455.1 Planctomycetota bacterium
ACCCTGAGTGATTCAAAGCTCTTCGGATGCGTCGTAGATCCAGTTGAGGTTGGCCAACTCGTAGGATTGGACTTCACCGTCATTGAAGAAAAGCCCTAATTCAGTTTCTGCTGCTTCGGGGGAATCGGATCCGTGGATCAGATTAAAGCTGTTGCTGACTCCCAGGTCCCCACGGATGGTTCCCGGCTCTGCTTTGCTGCCGAAAGTAGCTCCCATCATCTTGCGACAGATTTCGATGGCACCGACACCCCGCATGGCCATCACCAAGACAGGAGAGCTGGTCATGAAACGAACGAGGCCAGCAAAGAAAGGGCGTTCTTTGTGAGCGGCGTAGTGTTTGTTGGCCATCTCTTCGGAGATAGTCATCATCTTCATGCCAACGATCTGGAGACCTTTGGTTTCGAAGCGCGAGATGATCTCGCCGCAGAGTCCCCTTTGGACACCGTCGGGCTTGATAATGAGGAGTGTTGTTTCCATGATTTTCTTAGATCCTTTGTTTGGTTTTCGTCGAAGGGAATTCTAACCACGGGCAGATCCGGAAAAAACCGCTGCCGAGGGTTCTACTTACCCTGGTCCTTTTCTGGGCCAAAGGCCTGCCGCAGCTCCTCTTGTTCTTTGGCCAAGTCTGCTTTCTTTTTCTTCAAGACTTTGATTTCAGCCTCAAGCTCGGCGATGGACTTCTTATTGGCGGCGATTTCTCCTGAGAGCCCTTTGATCTTGTCGCCGTTGGTCTTCTTCGCAGTTTCCAAGGCGGCAGCTTCTTTGGTGAGGGTAGCAGCCTCCGCTTTGAGGGTCTGGACCTGTTGGGCGAGTTTGTTGTTGACTCCCCGCTGTTTGGTGATCTCTCCCCGTAGCTCCCTTAAGAGCTCTTCTTGGGTTTCCGCTAGTTTCAGGAATTCGACCTGCTTGTTCCGTGCGTATTGGGCACGCTTTAAGTAGGACAGGGCCAGGTTCTGTTCACCTCGTGCCTCGGCAAAGTAGAATTCTTCGTCCGCTGGGTCTTCTGGAGTCTCGCAGGCCCCGAGGATCAAGCAGGCAGCAAGAATGAGGCAGGTTGATTTTAGGTGCATGGTCACTCTCCTTGGACAAATCCTAACATTGGCTAGGGTGGTTTGTCACAATTGATTTTGGCCAGGGTGGTTTCGATTGATGATTTCTAAGTACTTGTAACATATGCGTTTGCGCCTCATGCGTCAATGTGTCGCGATTCCTTGCCTTGGGGGAAAGTCCCCTGTTAAGATCCGCCACTCGCCCAGTCTTTGATTGGTTTGAGCGCTGCCGGATTCAAAACTGAGATCGTTTGGTCTTCTGAGTGTAAGGATAGAGGGTGCCTGGATCACCTAACTCCCATCGCCGGAACATGGCTGGTGCCCAATTTTTGGGGGCCGGGTTCACGTTCTTGGCTGAACTAGGGTGCCTTGCAGGGGTCGGGTGGTGGTTGGACAATAAATTCAGCACCGCACCATGGTTTTTAGTCTGCGGCTCAGCCGTCGGCATGGTTGTGGCGTTGACCCATCTCTTGCGTTCGGCTTCGGCTTACGAGGCGCGGATGAAGGAGTTGAGGCAAATGGACGACAGCGAGGACGGAAGTGGTGACTGAATCAGAATATCAGGAAGCGAAAAACGAGCCTGTGATCGGCACAGTGCACTTCTTGTTACTTTCTGTGGTTTTTGCAGCTTGCGCTGGAGCCTTGGTGATTGGGGCTTACAGCTTGCTTGAGAGCGAAATTCGCCCACAGGTTTTGGTTTTTGCCATGATCTCTGGGTTTGTGGTGAGTACCGCTGGTTGGTTTATTGCTGTTCGTGGCTTCAATGAGGCTTCAGAGCGGATGTTGACCTATTTCGGTGCTGGCATGTTGACTAAGTTGGTTCTCATTGGGCTGACGGTTTTGTTGGTGAATTGGTTCAAAATTGCCAGTTTGGAAGAGTTTTTTGTGCCGTTTGCAGCGGTATTCTTTCTGACGGGTTTTGCCCAGCTCTTCATCGCGGTAAAACGAGCCACGAAGTTACTAAACGAGGCCGAAAAAGGTCGCGTTTGGCAAC
This sequence comes from Planctomycetota bacterium, assembly GCA_015485455.1. Classification (GTDB taxonomy): domain Bacteria; phylum Planctomycetota; family DRQF01; genus S139-23. The sequence goes on from WFTN01000051.1 coordinate 2,044, forward strand.
AACCGGCAGCGCCGGGGGTGGCCAGGGGCCCAAAGCAGCGTGAAGGTCACGCTGTGGAAGGTGACTGAGAATTGTGTTGCTCGTTCTCCACGGAGGGTGAGCTTTTTGACAGGTTAGGCTAAATCTCCATGTTCGCCTTTCTATCTTCCGAAGTGACTGACCCCATCCAGTGGATTTTTATCCACAATATGGATGACAAAATGGGTCCCATCGGGATCTCGAAGCTCACGCTCAACATGTGGCTGGCAGCTGCCATTCTGATCTTCCTTCTGTGGAAGACCAAGAAGGATGGTGGGGCACCCACGGGAATTCTGCGTGGTATCTTCGAGATGGTCTTTTTCTTTGTTCGGGATGAGATCGTCTACCCGATCATGGGAGAGACGAACGGCAAGACTTTTTTGCCACTTTTCCTGACCATTTTCAGTTTCATCTTCATGATGAATCTCTTGGGCCTTGTCCCCTTGCCTTTCATCGGTGGTGCTGCCACCGGAACACTGGGTTCGACCATTTCCCTGGCAGGAATCGTCTTTCTTGTGTCTGTCCTGGCGGGAATCAAATACAACGGTGTCGGTGGTTTTATCAAGGGCTTCTTGCCCCACGGTTTGCCCGTATTTGTCATCCCCTTGCTTTTTCCCATTGAAGTCATTGGCTTTATCATCAAACATGCCGTCCTGGCCGTTCGACTCTTTGCCAACATGTTGGCGGGTCACTTGGTCTTGGGTGGTTTTCTCGGCTTGATCTTTGTCTACAAGAGTTACGCTTTGGTGCCAGTTTCTGTGCCATTGGCCTTGTTCATGGATTGTCTGGAATTGCTCGTGGCCTTTCTTCAGGCCTATGTCTTTACGCTTCTCAGTTGTCTTTTTATCGGTGGTGCGGTTCACCCCGAGCATTAGGCCGGAAGCTCGCAAAATACAACCTGCTCGGCGGTCGAGTGGGAAGAATTCGACCCGATCTCTACGTGCGGATCGGAGTCCGAAGGAAGTGGAATTGGGCCCATGGTGGGCCCTTACACAGCACGCCAAGGAGAGCTGGAATGCTTGCCAAGTTTGCTAAGACCTTTGCTATTGTCTTGATCGCTATGTTCATCTGCACCGCACCTGTCATGGCTGCTGATGGTGCCGCTGATAATAACTCTACTGCCCAAGGTTGGGCTTACCTTGCCGCTGGCCTTGCTGCCGGTCTCGCTACCATCGGTGGTGCTTACGGCATTGGCAAGCTCGCTGCTCAAGCCATGGAAGGTACCGCCCGTCAGCCAGAAGCTGGTGGCGCTATCCGTACCACTATGATTATTGCAGCGGCTCTCATCGAAGGTTTTACCTTCTTTGCGATCATCGTGGCATTGCAGCTCGCCGGTAAGTAGTTCGTCCCTTTTTTGAGTCGACGAACCACTTTTTGAGTTCCGGAGAAAGTGATGAACATCTTTCTTTCAGGTCATTCGAGCTTTGACCCGTTACACGTCCAATCAGGTTATCTGATCTGGTCGGCAGTGACTTTTGCGGTCTTGCTTGCGATTCTGTACAAGGTTGGTTGGGGTCCACTGACCAAAGCCATCGAAGACAGAGAAGCAGGTATACGCGACGACATTGACGCTGCCAAGAAGGCCCGCGCTGATGCCGATGCCGACATGGCGCTGTACAAGAAGCAGCTTGCTGAAGCCTCTGAGAAGGCCAAGCAACTTCTTGATGACGCCCGTTCGGCGGCTGAGCGAGCCAAAGCTACGATTCTTGAAGATGCCAATGAGCAAGCTGACAGCCTGCGAGCCCAAGCCAAGCGTGAGATTGAAGCGGCTACTGAAAAGGCCATGGCCGAGATCAAGTCCTACATCGTTGATGTAGCGATGACAGCCTCGACCAAGTTTGTGGCCGGCGCAGTGGACGAAGCAGCTCACAAGAAACTTGTGGACAGTGCGTTGTCCAAAGCCGGGGAGCTCAACTGATGAGCGTTGCCGCGGCAAAACGTTATGCCGAAGCACTCTTTGAGCTGGCGTCTGAGAAGAACGCACTCGATGAGGTGAGTGAGGGGTTGATGAAAGTGAGGCAAGCTCTCCAGGGAAACCCGGAGGCTGCTAAGTCTTTCTTTGACTCCCGCGTACCTGCAGCAGAGAAGCGCAAGATTGCAGATGAGAAACTCATCGGTGGCGTACATCAGTACGTGGCCAATCTCATCTGCCTTTTGGTGGATCGCCGTCGAGAAGGTGGCCTTATGTCCTTGATTCTCGCTTTCTTTGAACTTCGTGAAGTCGCCGACGGCATTCTTCACGCAAGTATTGAAGTTGCTCGTGAGATGAATGATGACGATTTGGCTGCGCTTAATGAGAAGTTAAGCAAAGCGACCAAGAAGAAGGTTGTGTCTGATGTGACTGTGAACCCTGATCTTATCGGCGGTTTACGTATCACCATCGGGTCGACCCTCATCGACGGTTCGCTAAAGAAGTCTCTGGACACTCTGGGAGCCCGCCTGAAGGCGGCTGTTTAGAGTCGGTAAGAAGCCCTTAGGGGATCGCTGAGCGATTCGCGGAGTAGGTCAATGGATATCAATCCAGCAGAAATTACCTCGGTCCTGAAAAAGGAAATCGAGGATTACAACTCAAGCGTTGAAGTTGAGTCAATCGGAACATTGATCAGCATCGGTGACGGTGTTGCTCGTGTGAGCGGTCTGCGTGACTGCAAAATGACCGAGATGCTTGACTTTGGCAATGGAGTCTTCGGTGTGGCCCTCAACCTTGAGGCCGACACCGTTGGTGCAGTTGTTCTCGGTGATTACACCGGCATTAAAGAGGGCGATACCGTTAAGGGTACTGGCAAAATTATGTCGGTTCCTGCGGGCGAGGCTCTTCAAGGCCGTGTTGTCAATGCCATCGGCGAGCCCGTCGATGGCAAGGGAGCTATCAAGGCTGAAACCACATATCCTGTGGAAGGTCGGGCGCCCAACGTTCTTGAGCGTCAGCCTGTTCACGAGCCAGTACAAACGGGTATCGTTGCTATCGACGCAATGATCCCAATTGGTCGTGGCCAACGTGAGTTGATCATTGGTGACCGTCAAACAGGCAAGACCGCTGTTTGCGTCGACACCATCATCAACCAAAAGGGTAAGAACCTGATTTGCATCTATGTTTCCGTTGGGCAGAAGATGTCGACGGTTAAGAGTGTGCAAGAAACCCTCGAGAAGAACGGTGCGATGGATTACACCATCATCGTGAATGCGCCAGCTTCTGAGAGTGCTGCTATGCAGTGGTTGGCACCTTTCACCGGTTGCGCCATGGGTGAGTACTACCGTGATCGCGGCATGCACGCTTTGGTTATCTACGATGACCTTTACAAGCATGCTATGGCTTGGCGTGAAGTTTCTTTGCTCTTACGTCGTCCACCAGGACGTGAAGCCTTCCCGGGTGACGTTTTTGCTCTTCACAGTCGCCTTTTGGAGCGTGCTGCGAAGTTGGCTGACGATGCTCATGAGCAAAATCCAGCTCAGTACAAAGCCGGTGCTGGTTCCTTGACTGCCCTTCCTATTGTGGAAATTCAGCAAGGTGACGTGACGGCTTACATCCCAACGAACATCATCTCCATTACAGATGGCCAGATTTACTTGGAGACTGACTTGTTCAACTCCGGTATTCGTCCAGCTGTGAACGTGGGGCTTTCTGTGTCTCGTGTGGGTGGTTCGGCCCAAATCAAGGCGATGAAGAAAGTCGCGGGCCAGTTGCGCTTGGAAATGGCTCAGTTCCGTGAACTGGCTGCTTTCACCCAATTCGCTTCGGATTTGGATGCGGCCACTCTGGCACAGCTCACCCGTGGTGAACGCTTGGTTGAGGTTCTGAAGCAACCACAATACGCGCCTATGCCGGTGGAAGAGCAGATCTACATGATCTACGCCGGTACCCATAAGTTCTTGGATGATGTCAAGGATGACAAAGTCAAGGCATTCCAGGCTGAGTTCCTTGCATTCATGCGGGATCGTCATCCTGAAATTGGCGAGGCTATCACCAGCTCAGGCAAACTTGAGCAGGAACAAGTGGACGGCATCAAGTCGGCCTTGGATGAGTTCAAAGTAACCTTCTCAGCTTGAGGTAATCAGTCGTGAAGGGTGTAAAAGAACTAAAAGCACGTCTCGGCAGTATCGGTGGCATTAAGAAAGTCACCAGTACTATGGAGCTCGTTGCCACGGCAAAGATGAAGAAGTTGCAGGAGCGAGCTTTCGCGAGCCGCCCCTACGCTGAAAGCATCGCTGCCATGATGGCCCGGGTCGCGGCATTCGCTCCAGCGAATGTTTCGCCTCTTCTACGTCAACCAGACGAAGTGAAGCGGGAATGCGTCATCATCGTTGCTGCTGACAAGGGTTTGTGCGGCGCCTTCAATGCCAACATTTTGCGGGAAGCTGCCCTCTATATCGCAGCCAGGCAAAATGATGGCATTGAAATCGAAGCGTATAGCTTTGGGCGCCGAGCAGCTCAGGCTGTCGAGAAGCTCGGTTTCACCTCCGCAGGAAACTGCGAGACGAAGCTGGAGTTGGTGAGCTATTCTGAAATCGCTTTGGCGATGCGCGAGCTTGGCGAGCGCTTTGTCCAGGACGAGTTTCAAAAAGTCACCTTGATCACAACTGAGTTCAAGAGCGTTGTCACTTTTGTTCCTAAGGTCGTGGGCATGTTGCCACTGGCTGAAGAGGAAGATGAGTCGGCAGAAGAAAAAACGGAATCCAGTGAAGAGCTCGATTACATCATGGAGCCTTCGGCGGAGACCATCATGAAGCGTCTCATCCCCAAGACCTTGGAGATGAAACTCTTTAGTGGAGTATTAGAGTCTTTGGCTTCTGAATTCGCCTCGCGACGCGTGGCCATGAAGAATGCTACAGATTCGGCTTCGGACATGATTGACGATTTGAGACGCGAATACAACAAAGCGCGCCAGTCGGGAATCACCGGAGAGTTGTTGGAAATCATTGCTGGTGCTGAAGCCCTGAACGGTTAAAGCGCAAGGTGTCTGAAAGCGTAAGCGAAAGGAGTAGCTTCGTGAATATCGGCAAGGTACACGAAGTCGTGGGTGTTGTGGTCGACGTGAGTTTCGAACCCGGCCAACTACCTGCGATCTACAATGCCCTCGAAGTTGAATGCGAGGGATCGACGACAGTTTTGGAAGTGCAGCAGCACTTGGGCAACGATGTTGTTCGTACTGTCGCTATGTCAACGACCGACGGTTTGGTCCGCGGTACTGACGTGAAGGACACAGGTGCACCCATCACCGTTCCTGTGGGGGAAGATGCGCTTGGTCGCGTCTACAACCTGCTGGGACAGCCATTGGATGCTGATGATGCGCCAACCGGAAAGCGTTGGCCAATCCATCGCCCGGCACCTTCTTTCGAATCTCAGAAGACCGTGAGCGAGACCTTCGCAACAGGCATTAAGGTCATTGACCTGATGGTTCCTTTTGCCAAGGGTGGTAAGATTGGTCTTCTCGGTGGTGCTGGTGTGGGCAAGACAGTTCTGATTCAAGAGCTGATCGCTGTGACCGCCAAGGAGCACAAAGGTTATTCCGCTTTCGCTGGTGTGGGTGAGCGTACTCGTGAGGGTAATGACCTTTATTTGGAAATGAAGGAAGCCAATGTTCTTCCTTCCACCGCCTTGGTCTTCGGCCAAATGAACGAACCACCGGGAGCTCGTCTCCGTGTTGCGCTTTCAGCGTTGACCATGTGCGAGTACTTCCGAGACGAGATGGGTAAAGACGTTCTTCTTTTCGTCGACAACATCTTCCGCTTTGTTCAAGCTGGTTCTGAAGTTTCCGCACTCTTGGGCCGTATGCCTTCTGCTGTGGGTTACCAGCCAACATTGAACTCGGAAATGGGTGCCCTCCAAGAGCGTATCACCACTACAGATAAGGGCTCGATTACTTCGATGCAGGCCATTTACGTTCCTGCTGACGATTACACCGATCCTGCTCCTGTTGCAACCTTTCCTCACTTGGATGCTACTGTTGCTCTTGAGCGTTCGTTGGCTGAGCTTGGTATCTACCCTGCAGTGGATCCTCTTGTGTCAACATCCCGTCAACTCTCCCCAGAGTTTGTCGGTGATGAGCACTACGAAGTGGCCCGGGCGGTTCAGAGTCTCTTGCAGCGCTACAAGGAACTGAAGGACATTATCGCTATTCTTGGTATGGAAGAGCTTTCCGACGACGACAAGACCACCGTTTATCGTGCGCGGAAAATCCAGAAGTTCTTGGCCCAACCCTTTGCTGTTGCTGAGCAGTTCACGGGGCAACCTGGTATCTTCGTTCAAATCGAAGACACCGTCCGTTCTTTCAAGGAAATCCTTGAGGGTAAGCATGATGACCTTCCTGAAGATGCCTTCTACATGGTTGGCACCATCGAGGATGTCATCGAAAAGGCCAAGAAGATTCAAGCCAAAGGCTGATCAAGAAGAACGAGGTGAATCGTGTCCGGAACAACGTTTGAAATCGAAATCGTCACACCTGAGAAGGAGATCTACCGTGGTGAAGCCACGGAAATGGTCCTTCCAGCGGCTGACGGCCTGATGGGTGTTTTGCCTAATCACGCGCCTATCGTTGCCGCTCTCGATGTGGGACGGGTTACGGTGACACGAGCCGACGGTGGCCAAGACGAGATGATGATCTCCGACGGTTTCTTTGAGATGGCTGACAACCATGCTCGCATCCTTGCTGATGTGGGCGAAATGGCTGGAGACATCGATAAGGAGCGGGCCAAGCAAGCTGAGGAACGTGCTCGTAAGCGTATTGCCCTTCGAGGTGGCAGCGACACCCAAGGCATTGACTTCGTGCGGGCTGAACGAGCTCTTCAAAGAGCTTTGTGGCGCTTGCAGATTTCCGGCGGCGAATAAGTCACTGATTTGACGAAAATGGCCCCTGGGAGCTTCGTGCTTTCAGGGGTTTTTTCGTGGAGAGGCCAAAGAGGGGGTTTTGCAAGGAGTCCTTCCGGTGTGCCCTTACCCCTTGCTATATTCTGATTCGCATATCAGACCGGAATTGAGGTAGAGGCTATGAAACTCAAGCGAACACATAACTGCGGTGAACTACGTGTCGATCAAGTGGGCGAAGAGGTCATCTTAAACGGTTGGGTCATGAGCTGCCGTAACCATGGTGGCTTGCTGTTCGTTGACATGCGTGACCGTTATGGAATTACCCAGGTTCGCTTAGATCCGGAGCGTACAGAAGGTGCTGAAGAGTTCAAGACCGAGACGGTAATAGCGGTCCGGGGCAAGGTCTGCGGCCGGCCGGACGAGAACATCAATAAGAATCGTGCCACCGGTGCCATCGAAGTTATGGCCGAGGCATGTGAACTATTGGGCCCCTGCAAGACAATTCCATTTGAGATTGTTGAGGACATTGAGACGCGGGAAGAGCTTC
>WFTN01000052.1 GCA_015485455.1 Planctomycetota bacterium
CCCTCTTCGTTTCGAAAAGCGTCAAGTCCACTTCACTGTTGATTTTCTCGTTTGTCATCCTCATGTGTGGCTCCAACAGCATCTTTGGCCAATCGCCACTGATGTCAACCTTGGCCGGAGGATTTTCCACCCGAGGCAACATGTTCGACATCAAGTCCCTCACCGGGGTCGTGATCAACGACTTTGACGTCAACTTCTCTCTCATCTCCATCGGGCTGCCAACAACATTGGAAGTCTGGACGTTGAACAGCCCAGGTTCCTATCTGGGCAACCAGAATAGCAATGCTAACTGGACGATGATTGCCAGTCTCCCCAACTTTGGTGCCAGTGGCACGCCCACCAACCTTGGGCTCAACCTGAACGTCGCAATTCCTGCCGGTCAAACCCAGGCCTTCTACATCACAACCACACCCTCTTCGGGACTCACATTTCGAGAATCCCCAGGAATTGCCGGAAACGTTGCTGCATCGAATGCCGATATAGAACTCCTTTCCGGACATGGCGGAAACTACTTCACCCTGGCGAACTCTGGGCGCACCTTCAATGGCAACATCTACTACACACAAGCCTCTAGCTTAGCTGACGACTTGCAACTGGCAGCCATCATTGCCCCAATCAATGACACCATCGATTGTGTCCCAAGATCAGCAACAGAAACCGTGACCATCGAGGTCCGTAACTTGGGCATAAATACCATTCCCGCTGGTACAACGATCACAACTAGCTTCCAAGTAAACGGGGGTCCACTTGCCACGGAATTCCTCATTCTGGGATCGCCCATGGCCACGGGAGGAACCCGCCAATACACCTTCACGGCAACAGCCGATCTATCCGCTCTAGGGAATTACACGATCACCACTTCAATCCTCTACGGTCCCGACTTAGATCCGGCAAACGACAGTTTGACTCTACCTATCGGCAGCGGTGGTCAACTGCGCGTCACCAACTTCCCATTCTTGGAAGATTTCACAGTAACGGGAGTCAATGGCACAACAGAACTGCCAATTGGTTTCATTAACGAGAGCACTGACAGTGTCGGCATGGGATCCGATTGGCTCACTCGTAACGACGCAACACCCACACCGGGGACCGGTCCAGGGGCGGACAATACTACCGGGACGGCGGGAATGGGAGGATACGTCTATGTTGACGATGATGGTGCCCAACTCATGGTCAACATGCGATCCCCCTGTTTTGTCCTCAACGGACTGACCAATCCAAACCTTCGTTTCTTCATGCACTCCCTCAACAGCATGGGCAGCGCCAATGAGAACATGTTTTCTGTAGATGTCATCACCTATCCCCTTGGGACCATCATGATGGATGCCTTTGGGCCCCAAGGACAAACCGGAGCTGGGTGGACTCAGCAAGCTACGGATCTTAGCCCATTCATTGGCCAGACTATTCAGCTTGTCTTCCGTGCCGAGACTGTTGGAAGCACTGGCAACTCCCACGATCTTGCTCTTGATGACATCAGCATCGTTGACTTGCTTTTGACTCCTGGCCAAGCCCCCCAACCAGGGTTGGCTGTCTTAGACATCAATGATTGCCGAAATCCAAATTTCGATCCACTGCAATTCGGTTTCGGAGGGCCCTACTTCACCAGCATCAGCATGGGCGACACGCTCATCTTCCGCATGGAAGGTCAGCCTTCCAGCTCGATCTTGCTGTTGAGTGGCCCCCTCAATCCGGCAGTGGCAGTCTTCCCGAACATCGGCCAATTGGACCTTGGCGGAGCAGTGGATCCCTTAACAGGAATCCCAACAATGCTCACAGTCATAGCTGATGGCAGTATGATCGGAGGGTTCAACCCCTTCTTCAACATTGCCACCGCCGGCGTCACCGAAATTGGTTTCTCTGTGCCGAACCTGCCCCTTGGCGTCTTGGGCAATTTCCAATGCGTCATGGTCGACAGCTCGACACCAACCGTCAGCATTTCCAATGCGGTGCAGATCACAGTGCAGTGATCTGCACCTCTGACACTCCCTTCTTTACACCAACTTGGGGCACATCATGTCCAAGCGCACATCGACGGCACTAGAATTGGTAGTACAAGAAGGGAACGTGTTGCGCCGCCAAGAGCATCAACACTGCGAGAACAAAGCATGGCAAGACCCACACGAGATCGACCAAACGAGAATCCCTATGATGCGTCAATTGCCAGCTATTCTTGGCGAAGAACGCCAACACTATTGCACTCCCAAATTGCCACAAACAGAGATTTTGAGTCGTCCAAAACCCATCAGAGAAACTCCCCCAACCGTTGAAGCCGAACATACCCTTGTACATTAGGATAGCACCGTCCATGTCCTTCGCACGGAAGGCAACCCAACCACAAACCACAAGGAAGAAAGTCCACAGGATACGAAGAAAGTTTGGCAGCCCTCCAAGCAGACGCCCTTGAATAATGCGCTCGATGGCCAACAATAGCCCATGAAAGGTGCCCCAGATAATAAAAGTCCATTGGGCACCATGCCAAAGTCCACCAAGCACCATGGTAATCATTAAGTTGACGTAGGTTCGAATCGACCCTCTCTTGCTGCCTCCAAGAGGGATATATAGGTAATCTCTAAGCCAACTTGAGAGGCTTATGTGCCACCGTCTCCAAAAGTCTGTAATTGATGTGGCTTTGTAAGGAGAATTGAAGTTGCAAGGAAATGAGAATCCAAACATGAGCCCGAGACCAATGGCCATGTCAGAGTACGCACTGAAGTCATAGTAGAGTTGAAAGGCATACGCAATCGCCCCGGACCATGCTTGGCAGAATCCCGGATCTGATCTTCCGAAAACTTCGTCGGCAATGATACCGACGCCGTCCGCCAAGATCATTTTCTTGGCAAACCCCATCATGAAGAGGCGGCTACCCGTACCTAACTTCTCCAACGTGTGGCTGCGCTTCTTGATCTGCTCATGGACAGTGCCATAGCGTACAATCGGACCGGCTACGAGTTGAGGAAACAGAGACACATAAGCAGCTAACTCCAGAATATTCCCGACTGGTTTGGCCTGTTTGCGATAAATGTCAATGGTATAGCTCATCGACTGAAACGTGTAGAACGAGATGCCAACCGGCAGCACGACTCTTTGCCAGTCCGAAATGGCGTCCGCCGAAACCAACGGTGCAATCACACTGTTATAGTTCTCAACAAAGAAATTAGCGTATTTGAAATAGGCCAAGAGTCCTAAGTTCGAGACCATCGAAGCCAGAACCCAGATTTTTGGCCGCTTGGTAGCGGGGTTGCCAACTTTCTTGCCGCAACAGTAGTCGATCACAGTCGAAATCAGCATAAGAAGAGTAAAATCAATACGCCACCACCCGTAGAAAGTGTAACTCATGAGGGTGAGCCACGACATACGCACGGTATTTGAGGCTCTGATGAGCAAGTAGTAGACGCCGAGCACAAGCGGTAAGAAATAGAAGAGAAAAATCTCAGAAGAGAAAACCATACCTTGCGTCCTTTGATGAAGAATTTTCCCTACCCAAGGGGAGTAGCGAACCGAAACCGATGCTCATTTCCTTGGAACGAACGAAGCAAACCGTTTGGCCTGGCCGGGATTCAACTTGAGATAGTTCCGAATCGCATCCCTGCACCAAGGAATCGTCACAAGTGTTCTCCCCAACTTCTGCCATTGACCTGAGAAGCAATGGCGAAAAGGGAATTCGATCACAACAACCCGGAGTTTCGGTAAATCTGGAGCTTCTTTAATGAGCTGCAAAAGCCCCTTGATCGGCCCACCTGCGTGAATCGCATGATCTTGCACAACGGTCGACAGCTCCCATGCGAGTACGCGCGCAAGATTTGCTTTGCCGCGCATACGATCCCCGAAACGAGACCCAAAACTCGTCCCTGTGAGAGCAACTTCAGATTCGGCAGGAACATTGATCTTCGCATTCGGGAAATTTCTATATTCTAGGGCGAACTTAAAGTCACTCGCGAAATTTAGAGAATCACGAAATCCCATGTTGTATGTCGCATCCGTGGTGTGCTTTCTGGTCTTCATCACTGTCATTGCTAGATCGCCGTGACGCTGAGACAACGAAGGGACTAATTCCCTAATCCGCTCAGCCGCCATCTTTCCAGACTCAAGAACTCCAAGCGGAGACATGTGCGTCCCTAATTTAAAGAAAGGAAATTCTCCATCACGAATCATGAGGCGCAGCCTTGGCCGTAAGTTAACGACCTCGACATCGTGTTCCGCGAATTTCTTCAAGATAGAGTTCCAAACCGGATCCTCAAAACTCCGCGAGGCTCTCTGGGCCCTGCCTCTTGGCAAGAATTCTGAGCAGACGCTAGCCTTTTTCGGGATGGGGAGAACGACGCACTCGACCTCCCGAGATGCAAAACAAATGGCGACAAGCTCCTGAATTGTCGCCAGCCGCTCCAAGCGCGCTTCAGCAAAACCTCTGTCGTAATCATCAACCACATAATTGAGAGAAGCATTCCAAAAGACCCAACCGTCAGAGCCACGGACCCATGGTTTTCGGAATGTCCGAAATCCGGCATAAAGAACCTCATTTCCGATTGCTGTGAGATATCGACTGAAAACCGTTTCCTTCATGTAGTCATCCAAGGAACGAGCGAATTTCCCATCAAGGAGTGACGCCTTGTCCGGCAGGGCTGGAAATTCTTCCAGAGGCTTGCGCGCCCAATTTCGGGTCGGTCTACTGGAATAATCATCAAACAATTCGCGCAAACGACTGCGGAATAGGTGGGGCGCAGTAATTGTTGCTGCGAAGAAGACAACAAAGGCAAAATTGCTGCCCTTGCTTAGAAACGATGTTCTTTTCACTGGATACTCCCATAATGCTTGCTTTGAATAAAACCAACAACTGGCACGCAGGAGCAGTCAGTCCCCCCGGAGAAGCCCAACAAATAAGAAACACACGCTCGTTTCTGGCAAGCAGCCAAACATGGAGCGAACGTAATCACAATACTTCTTATCTTCATCGCCCCGCTCCCAGGATTTCTCCTGCGTCTTAACTTCTCAGTGTACATTTCAGCGGCTCGTCAATGGTCCCAGACCATTTTGTCAACAACAAGGAAATTCTCGTCCAACAACCACATCATCGCAAGAACACGCTCCGTTCTATTGGCTTGCAAGGCAATGAAATGACCGCCGTCCCCCTGAGACTCACCGTTCCATGCAACCATGGAGAACTATCGCGGCCCTTGAGGAGGCTTCCTCCGGCCCTTCTTGACCGGATCGTCACTCTTGATGAGTTCTGGAAGCCCTGTGCTCAGTTCAAAGGCAAAGTGACCTTTGGTGCTGCGAACTTCTAGTGTGTAAGTGCCCGGCTTGGATCCTTTGTACTCGAAGAACCACTTGCCCGGTGTTCCCGCCACGCGAGGGATCTTCTTGAGAGCAACCATCTTGCCATCCGGGTCTTTGAGAGTGAATTCTGCAAGACTTGAAAACCCTTGGATCAGGCGATGAGGTGATCTGGACTCCTCGATGCGATAAGTCATCACCGCATCTTGTGCCAGGTGTCCACGAGTGACTTGCCCCACTCGCAGAATCGTAGGCTTACTCGGCACTTTCCATTTCTGATCGTGCTTCTTCATTTTCAAAGTAAACTTCGCCACTTGACCAGCCTGCAAGACTAGGTCTTGAATGAAGTCCAAATGCCCAGACTCCGTCGCCCGAAGTTGTACCCGAGCCCGATTGAGGATGATCCGCAAAGGCCCTCTTGATGACGTCTGTCCCTTGAATTTGCCATCGATGTAGATCAAGGCTTGGGTTGAATCAGCGCTCAGTTCAAGACCATAGAGAGTCTCTGTTTTGCTCACGTCGGCGAAACTGACCTCCGATGGTAAAGAAGCACAAGTGATGATCAACAAGATCAAACCAATGAGATACTTCATTTCTCTGCTCTCCAGAGCATCGTGTTGACATGGTCACCATGATCACCGGGGTTCGTCAGCAAATAGAGGCGATTTCTCCCTCCATCCAATTGGTAGGTGATCGAATAGCCATTGGCGCTTCTTTTGACCTCATTCCACTTGATGTGACCGGCGGCATTATTCGTTGCTACGACTTTGGTGGCTACATTGGTGGTCATGCGATAGGCACCCTCCGCCACCAAGAGTTCAATCATCTCGGCAAAGATGGCAGGATCAAAAGAAGATTCGTTCTGAACACCCAGATGAATGTAGTTCTCGGGGCGTGTGCTGGTGGGCATCAAGAAATTGATGTTCCGTCCAGTTTGGTGGGTCTTATGATCGGCTGCGCCATCATGGTCGTAGTCCATGAATCCTCCGTAGCGCGCAGAAATTTCATCAATCCCCAAGCGAGGACCTTTTGGATAACGCTCACCCCACCGTTGGACGATGCGATCAGCGAAACACAAGGTCTCTGCATCACCCCAATTGTTGGTGTGGAGAATTCCCATTTTCTTGGTCCAGGCGGCACGTTCTTGAACGAGTGCACCGTAGTAGAATCCTCGGCCACCGTCAGCCAACTGCAAGTAACCCGCCTCACTGACGACGGGCTCACCATTTTCTTCGACCACGAAGATGGGCGGCGCCGGGTGGGTGACACCAACCTTGGCATCACGGGGGAGGTCTTCAAACAAGACTCCTGGCACCGGGCTAACCTTACCTGTATCCTTCTTGCTGGACTTGTTTGGTTTCTTGGGCTTGGGATAGCCTTTAGTCGTTGTCTCCACTGTAGATTCGTAGCGGTGAATGATGACGCCGTTTCGATTGCCTTTGAGGACCAAAGAACCTTGAGGGCGGAACCAAGGTTGTTCAAAAACGACAATCGGTCGAGCGGCAAACGGCCGTTTGTGGCTAGCTGGATAGCCAACAATGGACAACTTCAAACTCTCCCCCGGAAGTATGCCGCCGTCGGGAATGTAGTTATCTTGAACCAAGCGTTGAGGTAGAACTTTGCCATCTTCGTCTTCCCACATGATCATGAAGTCAGAAGCGTGCTTCCAATAGCCTCCTTGGATGGCCGTTGTCCCAGTGTTCTTGACTTCTATATCGATCATAAACGGCCTGTTGGGCCACACCTTCTTTGGCATGGTCATCGACGTCACTTCCAAACCGAATTTGCCGTGATCTTCGATCCGAGCGGACCAAGGCAGAAACTCAAGACGACGTTTGGCGAGCCTCTTATCCTTAGGCAGAGGTGCTTTCTCAGCGATCTCATTGAGGAGTGCTTTCGCCTCATCGCGACGATCAAGTAGGTGAAGATAGCGAGCTTTCCGAAGACGTAGAGCCGCATTATATCTGGAGTTGGCCGCCAGGGCCTTGTCTATGGTGATCATCGCTGGAGCAAATGCGCGATTGGTAATCTCAAGCGTAGCCTCCCACTCGAGCCGTACAGCCTCCCGGGCAGCGTCAAGTTGCTCTTTGCTGACACCAGCTTTCTTCAGGGAGATTTGAGCGTGGTCCCGAACAGTGGGGTCGCCGCAGGCAGCCAAGAGATACATGATCCATTCCGCGTTTGCATCTCCTTTCATGTCACCCACAACTTCCGCCAGTGCATATTGAATAGGTTTCGGACGCCAGCGCCCTTCCATCAAAAGGTCCCGAAAGAAATGGCCCAAGTGAGGTGACTTAAATCCGGGGAGAGCCTGAATCATCTGGCCCACAATCTTCCAACTGGGTGATGTCAATGATGACGCCAACCAAGGAAGAGCTGCTGGGTCACCGATGTGAGCCAATGCAACAGCCGTCGCTGGTGCGTCGGTGCCGGGGGTCTTAAGTCCCATTCGCAGGATTTCTGGGCGATAAGAAATGCCTTGGTGGGCCAAGCCGGCAATAGCAAGGCTTCCTTCACGCCCGCCCTTCTTGGCGATTTCCCGCAAGAACGACTGAGAGCCGGGATGCCTAATCCTGGCAACAAAATCGAGGCACTGAGTTCTTCCTCTGGAAATGGACGCTTTGTAATAAGCAGCAATCATGTCTTCGGATATGGACTGTGCTCCACCATCTCCCAGACATAGCAGAACATCAGAGGTCAAGTTCCCGACGTAGTCAAACAAGAGGGAATTTACTATTTTGCCACCCTTGGTGACCTCCCTCACATCCTTGCTGCCGAGTAGGCGAATGCCTTCAGCAAGAGCATTCTTGAAAACGGTAACTGGGTCTTCTTTCTTCTCGCCCGCTTTCAAATGGTAGGAGTCTATCTTGTCGTTCATGGCAGCCATGAGTCCGCCAAGCTTTTCGAACAAGCTACGGTTCTTGGCCACCAAGTTTCGTTTCTCGCCAGGATCTGCCTTGAGATCAAAGACCTCGTAGCTACGTTTTTGAACCGCGTGAATGAGCTTCTCGCGTCCGCGAATCAACATACGCTTGGTATTGGTATCTTTACCGCCTACAGCGACGAAGTGATCGGCGTAGGCCAATCCGAGATCGCCCTTACCACCGGAGAACATGACAGGAAGTAAGTTTCTTCCATGGCGAGGCTCAGGATCTTTGACATTGAGAAGGGCCGTCAGAGTAGGCACGACATCGACCAAACTCACAGTCGTGTCAATGTGTTTTCCTTTCACTCCTGGAACACGAATGAACAAGGGAACTCGGATTTGTTCTTCATAGAGGGAGGTGTTGTGGTCCCAACCGGCGTGCTCGCCAAATTCTTCACCATGATCAGCGAACATGACAACAATTGTGTGATCGAGGTCGCCGCGCTTTTCGAGATGATCAAGAAGTTCCCCAGCCTGGCTGTCCGTCCAAGCGATCTCGGAGTCATAGCGGTCAATAGCATCATCGCCGAAATCGAATCCGTCCCACTTCTCGTAGTTTCCGTGAGGGTCCAGGTAGTGGGCCCACAAGACAAAAGGTTTGCCATTGTTTTTGTCAACCTGACTCTTAGCGGAGGCAGTGATCTGATTGGCTTTGGCGGCATCTGCCCGTTGATCCGGGTTGTATATGTCGAATCCCCGACTCAAGAGGCCAAACCAATTGTCGTCCTTGGCGTTGCTAGCATTGAAAGCGTTGACAGCGATAGTATTCCAGCCTCGCTTCCCCAGAAGACCAGCGAATGGGATGTCGTCGCTAAAAGACCAGCCTTTCTTCTTGATACGACTATAGACCGGATTGGCCCGGGCATAGAGCCCGGTAAACAAACTCGAATAAGAAAAACTACTGGTTGGATAAGCTGAGTAGGCATAGTCAAAGACAAAAGCATCTGCGGCCAATTTGTCGATATTGGGCGTGGTGTTCCTGTCGTATCCGGTGAATCCACAATGGTCAAAACGCAAGGTATCAATGGCTAAGAACAGAACATTGTATTTCTTCTTAGGGTCAAGTTGATCCTGAAACCATGCGTTCGCTATCCGCTCAGCCTCGACCTCATTGCCCGGCAATTCCCCAGCCGGTGGCTCACTCAAAGTCAAGGTTGCCGCCTTCTTCCAACAATCAAAAACCTGGCTACTGATGCCGAAGAATTCTTGGACCCCCTGGCCCCGGGACGCCACGGCGCTTCCCACAGAAATATTCAAATCAGTGGTGCGCAAATGAGCTGCCCCTAAACAGGAGCCCAAGGCGACAACCAAGAAGATCTTGGACAAACCCGACCGGCGGGCCAAGTAGAGAGCTGGCCCCACCACCATGACGATAGCACCCAAAGCCACCATCTGGGTGTGAAGCATCGGATAAAGCCCAGGGAAACGGACCACGTTCTGCCACAAAGCAAGAACGGAGACGAATCCCAAGAAAAGAGCGAAGGCCAAGGACTTTGGCCCAGAGCATTCAGTCTTGCGAATGAGTATCAAAAGCACTTTGATGCCAATACCAATTGCCAAGATACCGACGATCCGAAATCCAGCGATGATCATGGTGATCTGAGCGTGTTTCGAGATACGACCACCGTCAAAAGTGTGAAGATTAACGTAGACGAAACCGGCGGAAGCTATGAGGAAAAGTATGAAGGCTGCTTGGTTCCTTCTCTTCAACGCCTTCCCAACGACCATGCCAAGAAGCCCAATGATAGCCATGGCCAAGCCCGCGAGAATTCCGAACATGACAGAGGAGCCAACGATCAAGACGCCGAGGCCGAGAGTCTCTGTGGCATCAGCAAGTTCAGGCCCTGGAATCGTGTATCCAATGGCAAAGTCGATAAGCCCAAAGAGAAAACTTCCGATGACGGTGGCCGCGACATAGAGACCAATTGCCCCACAGCAGGGCCCGGCTTGTTCAGATTTCGACAGCATAGTGAGTCTCGTTCCATGGAACTAGGGTGAACAACTCTTTAACACATACGGGCTCATACGAGCAATTCTACAGGACAGCCGAGAAAACAGGTGTCATAATTTGTATTGATGCAGGTGGCTACTCTGGTTTCCAAACGCTCAACAGCCCACCATTGAGGAGGAATCTCCGAGGCCACGAAAATGGTGCTGAGCGCGACCATCCTGCAATAAGCAGTGAATGTTCTCCAAGACCTCAGGTTCCAAGGGGCTGAGGCGCAAGGCGTCTGAAAGGTCGTTCAAGGCAGCTTGGTAGTCACCCATCCTGTGATTTATCACGCCCCGATCGTTGAGCAGTTCTGTCTGCCTCCGTCGGCCCATGGAGCCTTCCTTCAGCAGAGAATCAAGTATTCTCTTGGACGTGGTCCAATCCTGCCGAGACGCTGCTCCCAAAGCCGCGGTATGGTCTTCCGCGCCCTGAGGCCTGTCGCCCACCTCTTTCTGGGCTTGTTCCACTAAGAACTCAACGATCGGACCACAAGGATCTGCTGAGTTGCCAAAG
>WFTN01000053.1 GCA_015485455.1 Planctomycetota bacterium
CAATGAGAAGAAGGATGCTAAGTGCGGAAAGACGCATGATTAGATTCCGGATATGAGAGAAAACGAATGGGTCGTGATTTGGCAGATATTAACGATTTGGCTCAGTTCTTCTTGAGATTCTTGACAATGCCGAACACCGAGATGAGCAACCAAAACCCTTCCACCAAAGCAGCAGATAAATTGAAGTCGACAATCAAGGAAAGCAGAATCAAAAGAGCCCCCAAAGCATTGAGAGCTGAATATCTGAGTTCCGCAGTCTTGATCCACCCCACCTGGAGCAGCAAGTAAGTGCCAACAATGAGCATGACACCCACAAAGCCCGCAATATCGTGTAATTCCATAAACTTGTCTTACTGGGTCCTGGCGGTTTTTCCAGGCCCAGGGCTAAGAAGACATAAGAAACGTGATATCAAGGGTTTACAAAAATAGGAGATTATTGAAAAATCACCGTAAAATTGACCGAATTGAGATCGAAACATTCCTATTCCTGCCTTTGGGCTCATTGCGAGATAAGATTCAGACCATGGAACCGATCAGCGGCATCATCTTCGGCATCATTTGCGCTATCGTCGCGGACTCCCGCGGCCGCTCCCCTCTAGGTTGGGCGATTATCGGATACTTTCTGCCCTGCCTTGGTCTCTTCATTCTCTTGGTCATTCCTGACCTCCAAGTCATGGAACGCCGTGACCAACAGCTCAACCAGGAGAATCGCCGCCTGCGAGAACAAATCCGCCGAGATCGTGCTTTGGCAGACAGTCGCCACAGCGAAACCCTGCGCCGAATCGATCTCCACGATGAATACCTCCAAGTGGACACCGCCACACCTCCTGCCCTCCCTATGAGTATGCAAGATCCTTACATCGAAGAGGATTCTGACTGTGAGCTCAGCGAAGAAAGCTACAAATTCTTAGATGTTGTTTGGTGGTATGCCGACCAAGAAGGCACCCTGCAAATGGGGCCCACCTCATTCGACACCCTGAAGCGCTTATGGCACTCAGGTACAATTCGGCCCGACACCCTAGTATGGTGCGAACTCTTAGAGGATTGGTTTGAAGTAAAGGATGTTTGCGAACTCCGGGAGCAACTCAATGCCTGATGACGGCGGGCCACCCCCTCTTCAACGGAATAAACCTTCAATCTCAAGGACAGACGATCAGTCATTCTTGTGGTTCGATGGCATTCTAGAAGGTCCCGTTGGCGACCGGGACCTCCTGAAGTCTTGCACTATCCGCATAGATGCCATTGGAATCGTACAAGCAAACTTAGAAATTGATGGGGGTCGATTCTCAATCCTGCTGGACGACAAGAGTCGACGCATGGATGGGATTCGTGATGAGCAACGCGCTCGCCTCTTAGCCTTATTCCAAGAAATCGTTGACCTGTCCCCAAACCCATTGGGAGTGGAATCAACACTCCGATGTACGGAAGTCACGAAAGACGGCGTTCAAGAGACCCTCTTTGCCCTCCAAGATGGCCAATTTCAACGGGTGTCCAGAACCAGAAAAGCCAATTCCGGAGACTTAGCCCGGAAACCCCGTCCCATCTCCGTGATCGGTGGAGAATTCGAAAACCCCAATCAACGCCGCGTCATCCTGGGTGGGGCGGTTCTCTTCGTATTGAGTTTCTTAGGCTGGCAAATGGGAGTCGTCCATTTGGCTCTCACACCTGAACCACAAGAAATCAGCGTCAATCACGGGCTTTTTGAAAACATGATTGCCAGCGACCTGTCAAAAAAGTGGGGGGTCTACACTCTCTCCATTTACCGCGGGGACGACTTCCCCAAAACGATGTCCGCTTTTGATTCAGCCATCAAGTCCGCCAAAAAGTTGAACCGCGGTGCCATGCTCGATGCTTTGGCCCACGGCAATGTCATTTACGTCCAACTGATTGATTCGGCCGATAATATCGTCTTCCAAAAAGGCCTGAGCCTTAAACCTCTCTTGCTTAGTTCTGAAGCGAAACTTCAAATGCAGATCCAGGGTCACAAGGATGCCAAGAGCATCCGTCTTGCCCTGACCCCCGCCCCCCTGTCAAGATAGATCTATCCAGAGACCACCGTTTTCTGACAAAGGGCCTGCTTTGAAACACAAATTCGACATTGTCGGTGACATCCATGGCCAACGAGATGCCCTGCAACAGGTACTCCAGCAACTAGGCTACGAAGATCGAGAAGGAACCTTTTTTGCACCAAGAGGACGCAAACTCATTTCCGTTGGCGATGTGATCAACAAAGGGCCTCATTCTCTGGAGTGCTTAGAACTTCTTCAAAGAATGCAAAAGGCCGGGCAGGCAGAGGTCATCATCGGGAACCATGAGATCAACGCCATTCACTATCAAGCCGGTCTACGCCCCAAGAACACCGCAACGACCAAACAATTTTCCAAGACTCTCGAACAAATTGAGGCCTCTCCAGAGCGCTGGAAACAAGCAGAAAAGTTCATCCTCTCCCTTCCCAATCGCCTGGAACTGGATGAGGGTGCCCTGCGTATTGTTCACGCCCACTGGCCAGAAGATTCCTTCCCCGTTCACATTGATGAGTACTTAGTGCACTCAACTGGATTAGGGGGGGCCCTCTACCAGGAACTCCAAGAGATGGTCAAAGGACCGGAAGAAGATTCAACCCCTTACATAGACCGCCACGGTGTCGAACGCTTGTTAGACCGTCAACGTTGGTGGGAATCCTACCCAGCGGATGCCCCCTTCATCGCCTTCGGCCACTACTGTTTTCCTTGGCAGCACTGCCCGGAGATCCCATCTGAACCCACCCTTCTAGGACCCAACAAAAATGCCGTTTGTTTGGACTACGGTGCGGGCTCTTACGATCGATTGGTGGCCCTTCGCTACCCTGAATTAAACTTTGTCGTCGTTCAAATCCAGGAAGAGCAGGGTGCTTAGACGAAATCGGCCAGGGCTAACGTTTCTTCGGGGGACGGAGTGTGCGCAGGCCCCAGCGGCCACCCTCGACAATCCATTTCGTTTGAAGTTCACCAAAAAAACCGAGGAAAAAGGTCGCTCTGAACTCGAACTCCCCCACAGCCTTCACCATTGGTCTTTCAATTCTTGGCAGCCAGCGCTTTCTCATCTAGGACAGCCTCGCCTGCAGATTCACCGCCATCCTCACCACAAGAAATAAGGCCAAACAAAACAATAGCCATCGTAAGCAAAATACAAGAAAATGAACTCATGTGATGCACCTCTCCCTCCGCAAGTCTGTTACCTGCCATGGTGGTGAAGATGAGAGGCGATGTCAAGCAATCAAATCACAGGAAAGAACACAGGTGCTTATCCGTAGGTATCAGCATCAGCCAAGTCCTATTCGGAGCGTTTCATGACGACGAAAACCAACAACCGCCGAGACTTCCTCAAAACTGCGGGAAGCGCCGCCGCATTGGGCTGTTTCCTACCATTGAGGAATCTGGGTCAAGACTTATTAGGGCCGCACTCAAGCAAGGAGCTCAAGATTCTCATTATGGGTGGGACAGGCTTCCTTGGTCCTGCGGTCGTCGCTGCTCTCAAAGCCCGGGGACACGAAATCACACTCTTCAATCGAGGCCGAACTAGGCCCAACCTCTTCCCGGAGCTCGAAAAACTCCGGGGCGATCGGAATCGCGATTTGAGCGCCCTCAAAGGCCGCAAATGGGATGGGGTCATCGACAACTGTGGCTACCACCCGTCGCAAATTCGTAAATCCACACAAGCCCTGAAAACATCAAGTTTCTATCTCTTCGTTTCGACGGTCTCCGTCTATGAGCAAGGGAGCAAGATGGACACCCATGAGAACAGTCCCCTAGGAACGATCGAAAACCCAGAGAAAGCTCGGGTCACTAACGATACATACGGCCCCCTCAAGGCTCTCTGCGAAAAAGCAACAACAAAGGCCTTCCCTAAGAACTCCGTCATCGTCCGCCCCGGCCTCATCGTTGGTCCTGGGGACCCCACCGATCGTTTCACTTATTGGCCGGCGCGGGTGGCTCGCGGCAGCGAATTACTAGCGCCCGGGAATCCTCAATGGGGAACCCAATATATCGACGTACGAGACTTAGCCATGTGGATGGTCCACTTGTGTGAGAAACGCATCACTGGCACTTACAACGCTGTGGGCCCAAAATCCCCCACGCCTTTTGGAGATCTCTTAGAAAGTTGCAAACGTGTGTCCAAGAGTGACGCCACATTCCGTTGGATGAGCGTTCCCTTCATGAAAACCAACAAGGTCACCGCTTGGGGCGACATGCCAGCCTATGTCAATCCCCCCCAAGGCATGACTCGCCCAGCCCGCTACGCCAACTCTGCCGCTGTGGGAGCTGGTTTGGTGTTCAGGCCTTTGGATGAAACAGTCGCCGCAACCCTCGAGTTTCACAAATCACGAGGAGAAGACTACAAGATCCGCACAGGGATTCATGTTGAAAAGGAGAAGCGAATCCTCAAGATCTGGCATCAAGACCAAGCAAAGAAACCCGCCAAGAAGTGACCGAAGACCGTGAGCAAAACGGCCAGATCGCCCTCAGCAAGGCGACAACTTGGTCGTCCTTCTCTTTCTTCTTTCTGATGCTGGGTTACTACATCCTGCGACCGGTAAGAGAAGGGTTCGGCGTCGAGCGAGAAAAGGAAGTACTCAAGTTTCTCTACTTGGGCACCTTCCTTGGCACCCTCATCGCCATACCTCTCTATGGGCGTTTGGTTTCTTCAATGCCTCGTCAGAAGTTTATCCCTTACGTCTTTCGCTTCTTCTCCCTCAACCTCATTCTATTTTCCGTCTGCATTCATTGGGCCAACTCAAGTCCCTGGCCTGGACGGGTGTTCTACTGCTGGCTGTCGGTCTACTCCGTATTCACGGTCTCCGTGATTTGGAGTTTCCTTGTTGATGTGTTTGCCCCAATTCATGCCCGCCGCATGTTTGGTCCCATCGCTGTCGGCATGTCCATAGGGGGAATTGCCGGATCATTGGTGACGGATGTTTTCGTTGAGATCTTGGGTTTACCAGGGCTCCTTCTCTTGCCCATTGGTATCGCCGAGATTGTGCTGCTTGGACTGAGGCGAGTGGAGGCACTGTCGCAAAAGTTAAACCAAAGAGAACAGGGCGGTATGGACCAGAGCCAAGAATCGATATCTGGAGGCCTCGTTGATGG
This sequence comes from Planctomycetota bacterium, assembly GCA_015485455.1. GTDB lineage: Bacteria > Planctomycetota > DRQF01 > S139-23. The sequence goes on from WFTN01000053.1 coordinate 5,127, forward strand.
TATCCGCGTGGTACTCAAATCAGACTATTTGCGTCACATTTGCCTGCTGCTCTTCTGCGCTGCTGGCGCTTCAACCATCTTCTACTTTGCGCAGAACAATTTCGTGCGGGCTTCATTTATAGACGACACCCCAGGTAAGACGCGCTTCTTCGCACGCATGAACTTGGCAACTCAAATCTTCACAATTGCACTTCAAGCCTTCGCGGTCAGTCGGATCGTGAAGAGGTGGGGTTTGGGCACAGCCCTCATGGTTTTGCCCATTGTAGCCATCATCGGCCTCTTAATATTAGGATTTCAGGGTGGGCTGGCAGCTTTGGTGCCTTGCTACATCCTCATGAAAAGCACCCATCGGGGCATCGCCTCCCCCACCAAACAAATGCTTTTTGCCGTAGTCAATCGCCAACAAAAGTACAAATCTAAGAACTTCATCGATACAGTTGTTCTGCGGGGAAGTGATGTTGCCATCATGTGGATTCTTTCGGCGATGCAAGTACAACTCCACATGGATGTTGAGTCTATCGTCCTCAGCAGCATCCCCCTCGCCATCCTATGGATCATCACAGCAAAACGTCTGGGCCAGCTCCACAACCAACATAACCGATCAGAAACCCAAGAGTTGTCGGTTCGTTGACCAGTGTTCGCCGAGAGTATCAAGGTAAACTGCGGCCAGATGATCGGCAAAAATACAGCGCCAACGGCCTCCCGCGGCTTCAAGTTCAAATCCTTGCAACAGGCCAGGGCTCACCACAACAATCTCGAAATTCAGTTTCCGCCTGAGCCTTTCACGGGCTTTTGGTGAACCAAAATCGAGGAGTTCTTGGGCTTGCTTGTGACCCCATTCTGAGATGCGACCATCATGGGCACTCTGGTTTCGTGGAGCCAACCTGCCGCCCAAGTAACCGCCCCAGGCAACGGGATGAAACAATCGCCCTTTGAGCCCCAAAGAATCGATGAAATCCGCAGCATGAACTGGGTAGGCCGGTTCGTAGATGCCTGTCCAAGGGGAAGCTCCCAAATCTCGGGATTTTTGCCATGCTTGCCACCGATTTCTGAGAGGAAGTACCAACACCAAGATCAACGCCAGAACAAATCGGCTTTGATCAAGACGCCGGGAAGCAAAGAACCTGCCGTCGGGGGTCGTCGGGACAAAAAACATGTACGACAAGCGAAACGACCGCAACGCCATGAACAAAGAAAGAAGGCTCAAGCTCCGGCTCGTACGCCAAGGTTTCTGCAGAACAAACACCGCAAGAACCACCACCAGAAGCATCCACTCAAGTTGAAACTGGCTTCCTGGCAATTGCCACAGCGGTCGCCATTCTGGAACCAGATCCCCCGTCGTGACCGTGTGATAGACAAGTTTAGCGAGAGCAATTGGCCCTCGAGGTGTGAACAGAAGAGCAAGACAAGAGCCCATGGCCATGGTGAGAAAACGTCGTTCTCGGGAACCATGAGCAGCTATCAGCGCAAATGCTGGCATGATGATGGCACCGGGATGCATGTTGATCCAAATCAAGGTCAACAGCGAATAGGAAAGCCAACTTCGCTTGCTCTTCTTGCCCCAAAGAAGGGCCATCATCAGAATGAAGAATAAAATGGAAAAAACGTCAGGTCTGCCCCGCCAACGGTGAATCGATGCGGCGGCAAAAATTGCGGTGGAAAGGACCGCCGCTGCCAAATGTTGACAACGCTGATAAGTCACGCGCAAGACCAAGGCATGGCAAAGTGCAGCAACACTGGCCACAGACCCAATAACACCGGTCAACCCGAAAAGGCTGTGCAACCAAGCAAACAAAACCTGACCGCCCCATGCTCCCATATCAACCTCCCGGACACGGTCCAGATAGCTGATGGGGTCAGCCTCGAGCCATAATCCATGTTCGAGATAGGCACGCCCCATGGCAAGATGCCAATGAGCATCGATATCGGAAAGGGGTCGCATTGCGGTGAATGCACCCAGAAGGGCAAATCCAAAGGTCCACCACCCCAAGTTGGCTGTTTTGTTCTCTTGAGCCACGCAGATTTATTCCAAGACGTCGACAGAATCGGCTTTCAAACGATAAACACTGACCACCCAACCGTCTTCGACGACCTCACCGACTTCGAGAGTTCCCAAGACCAGGATCGGTTCGATTACGAGTTCAACACCGGGATCCGTGTCGGGCATGGTGACTTCTACGATCTGATGGATGTCTGGGGGCATGCCAAAACAACATGACCACTGTGATTCTACAACTGCGAAAATGTGGATGTCTTCGAATTCCCCCAGGGCCATCATATATCCCGCCAGTCCCACCTTCTGGCCATTCAATGCTTGAACGGAAGTGGGAAGCTTCATGCCTTCAACATAGCGAAAGCCCCCCAACACGTCCCAACCAGCTTTGGCGTAGCCCTTGGGCACATCAAAATCAAAGTCCACCGTGAGTAGAGCCTTTTCGTGAGCTTGACCATCCCCAGCATTCTTCAAGGCCCGACGGATACTGCCAGACAACTTACCAGCAACTGACACCATTGCGGCTTCTTGCATAGGGGTCATAGTCCCACCGGTGGCCCCGGCATCTCGAGCCTTCTCGGATTCACGAAGGATTCGGTCAATAGTGGCCCGGGCCGCGTTGTTGAGGGTTGTGTCGTCCCCCAGCCCCTCGGCAGACATGGCCTGCAAAAGATCGGCTTCTAAGGCCTCGCGCTTATCAGAACCAACTTCTCCAGAAATCAAGCGGGTCAAGATGGTGTGAATAGACAAGGAAAGGGGGTCACTGATGGCTGGGACCCCAAGCTTTTCCAGCTCTTGAGCGCCATCGTCCAAGCCCCCGGGAGCCTCGAACTCTGACTCTTTCCCCTTAACCACAACGGGCTTATCTGGATTCAGCGCCCCACGATTTTCGTTCGAGAACCAAATCGCCCAAGTGCCAAGGGCACACAGAAATATTGCAATGATGTATCTCATGAGATAATCAGCTTAACATGTGACGTAATTGGGGTCCTTAGATTATGATCCCGATTCGAGTTCCTTAGGTGCAACAAGAGAAAAAGACGCGGACATGAGCAACGACGAAATGACCAAAGAGCAGCCTGACATCATCTGGAAGGGTAGCACAGCCCTTTTGACCATCATCTTAGCACTGGCCCTCATTTCATGGGTAGGAGAGCGTCGAGCCCTCTTGTCAGGCTCGAAGGCCCACAATCACGCCGAGGAAGCAGCTTTGGCCCACGAAAAAGCTGAGCGGGAAAAACTAAGCCTCGCTGTGACAACCATCTCGAACGATTTGGCCGCAACCCGGGCGGATCGCCAACAGCTTTCTCAGCAACTCAACGAGCTCAAGGCCAGGATCGGCCGGGTGGGCCAAGAAAAAGGCCTCCTCAAAGAGAGAATCGCCTCGGCTTCTGAGGATATGGGAGGTCTGAGAAGCGAGCTTCAAGAACTTCGCGGACAACTGGACGCGAGCGAAAGATTGGCTCGCTCCAGCAAGGCCGATCTCATCCGCATTGAAGAGCACCGCAACAGCCTACTAGCTGACAAAACAAACTTGCTGAGCCAGTTGACCCGGCAAGAGGCCGAAAACCAGAGGTTGAAAGCTCAATTAAAAAACCAAGAAAATGACGCCAAGCGCATGTTGGATGACATCGAGCTGAGGCAACGATTAGCACTTGAAGCCACAGAAAAGGCCAAGGCCCAAGAAGAACAAATTCATGAGCTTGCTCAAAAGAATCAGTTCTACCAGGCTCGTGTTGAAGAGCTTGAGGTTCAGCTCAAAAACGAAATCGAAACGTCAGAACGCCTCCGGGGTGTAGTGGATGCCAAGAGAAGCCAACTGGAGCAACAAATGCGTCAGCTTGCCATGGCTGGCTCCGACAGCGATACACTCCAAGAAGTCGAAGAACAAAACAAGTCACTCAAGGCGCGCATCAAAGAATCCTCAGAACTCAACAAACGGCTTCGGACCACCATCAAATCGCTCGAAGGACAACAGCGCGTCTCTCGTCGGCAGCTTCACGATGAAAAAGCTCAAAGTCGTGAGTTGCTCAGTGCCCTGAAAGAAGTCGAAAAAGACTTAGCCA
>WFTN01000054.1 GCA_015485455.1 Planctomycetota bacterium
AGCACTTCCTGAGCATCCCCAAGGACGATATCAAGCCGGATGGGCCGCAGAAAAAGCCCAAGAGTTTCCGAGCGCACGTATCCATTTCGAGGAGCTCGTGTCAAAGAAACTGCTCGTCCGCCCCGCCGCCTACCGTCTTTACCGAGTTCTTCAGCGCCTAGGCGACAAAAATGGAATGAAAAAAGCCTTAGAGATTTACGAATCTCGGCCCAGTGACGAAAAACCAGCCACAGAGAAATGCTCTTTCATGGAGCCCAGTGTGGCACCCATCCTGTTAGACGAATCACTCGCAAAAAGTCCACCCTTGGTCTTCACTGCCGAAGAAATTGAGGTAAATCCTCCGTCGGAAAAATTGGCCAATTCCCTAACCTGGGTCTCAGCAGATTTCGACAATAGCGGAATCGAGAGTACGATCGTCATCAACAAGGGTTCCATTCAACTCTTGGCAAGCAAAACCAGCCCCAGTGAATCCCAAACATTGGCTGTTGAAGGGGCAAAGCAAATCAAAGCTGCCGGGCAAGCCATAGCCATTGACACAGATCATGATGGCGATCTGGATGTGGTTTTCTTTGGACAAGGAAGTGACTCTGGCAACAAGCTCATGCTGCTTCGTAACCTCAGCCACGCCAAATTCAAATTGGAGTCTCTGTTCTCGACAGAACTCGCCGATTCCTCCCAGGATCTCAATGTCTCTGCTGGCGATTTCGACGAAGGAAATGATATCGACATTGTCGTCGCCGGGGGAAATATAGCGGCAAGGGTCGCCATGAATCTCCGCAACGACCAATGGCGAGCATTCGAAGTCAAGGGGCAACCTCGTAGCTGGGTTGTGAGTGCCGATTTCACTCAAGACGGAATGGCAGACCTCCTGGCTGTTGGCTCTTCCCAGGGGGCAAGCCTTTTTGTCAACACCAACAGAGAGAAGAAACGGGCGATTGCCGCCTTTAGCGATGAGAGAAAGATCGAAGGATTATCTCAGATCTGGAGGGGTGCCAAAGCTGCTGACTTAGACAACGACGGCGACTTGGATTGCATCCTTTGGGGCCAAGGAGTTAGGATCCTCCGCAACCGAGGCCAAGGTCATTTCGACGTAGAAACTCCAACCCAAAACCAAGATCAAACGCTCGCGTCGATTTCTGTCCTTGATCGTGATCAAGACGGTCGGCTAGAGATTGAACTGCTCTCCGACGCTGGCAAGACCAATTACAGCTTGGAGGTTGCTTCCAAGGAGATTGGCAATGCCATTGCTTTAGTCCCCGATGGCCGCAAAGACAATCGAGACGGAGTAGGAGCCATCGTTGAAGTCTTCGCCGGTCAGATTCATACAACGCGCATGGTTCTGAAAGGAGGCCCACTTCATTTCGGCCTGGGCAAGGAGCAGTTGGATGGATTCGCGATCCGTTGGCCCCAAGGCATTCGTCAATCTGTAGTTGGTAAGGACTTAGACGCCATCAACGATGGACTGATCACAGTCAAGCAGAAGCAGGGATTGGTCGCCAGTTGCCCCTTTCTCTTTACCAAGGGTGAGAATGGATGGACTTACAAGTCCGACATTGTTGGCATCGCTCCTTTGGACGAATGGCTACCCCGAGGTGCTCAACCTCACCTCGATCCTGAAGAGTTCATTCGCATCGATGAAGATGAGCTCATCATCGAGAATGGCCAAGTTCGACTAGCCATTACCGAGGAACTTCGGGAGATTACCTACTTGGACCGGGTCGAGCTCTACTACATCGACAAGTCTCCCCGCCAAGTGATCCTCACAGACGAGAGCACACGCCAAGAAGCCTACGGTCCTCTCAGGTTCTGGGAAACCAACCCAGAGACAATTCACCCCCCTGCTTCGGTCACTGTCGATGGCAAAGATGTTCTTGCCGCAGTCCGGGCCTGCGACGGCAACTATCTCCACGGCTATCGGATGGGCCCAAGCCAACTTCTGGGTTGGGGACCACGGCATGATTTAGAAATTGAATTGAGCAACGGTGCAGAAGCACTCTTCTTGCAAGGGCGGCTTGCCTGGTATGACTCCACCACTTCCTACGCGATGGCACAGAAATCACTCACCTGGGAAGAGCCACGCCTGGAGATCTTGAGAGAAGACGGCCGATGGGCGCCGCTGGTACAGAGCATTGGCTTCCCCGCTGGCATGGACCGCAGCTTGATCATTAGATTCCCAGGAGGTTCACTGAGCTCAGGAAGGAAGATTCGTCTCATTTCGAACCAACGCTTCCTTTGGGATCGCATTGCTTTGATTTCACACTTAAGTCCTGTCGAGATTGCCACATCCCCGACACATCCCATCAGCTCAAAGCAAGTCCAGCAAGCCGAAATGATAACAGCGACCCTCTTCGACCGAGGATTCTCGCGAACAAAAGGGTCAACAGAAAATCATGAGCAAAGATACTTGTGGCAGGCCGATCCCAAAGACGATTTCGACCGTGCCCGGGGTTGGGCCACCGCTTTTGGTGACGTCAAAGAGCGCCTACTCCACCACGACGATTCTCTCTGCATTCTAGTTTCTGCTGATGCAATCGCACTTTCTTTTGCTGTAGAGCCCAAAGCTTCCCAAATGAAACGAACTTGGTTCCTTCGAGTTACGGGGTGGGCCAAAGAATCAAGTTTCCACAATCAAAGCGGACGAGACATCGCCCCTTTACCCCATCGATCCATGAAAAGTTATCCCCCGGCAACAGAACGGCATCGGCAAGATCAAACCCGGCGGGTAACACGATAGGTCCCTTGGGGCTGTGGGTTAGCCTTGGGGCTGAAGAGAGAGTTCCAATCGCCCTCCATCCACAAGCCGTTCCATGGCCTCTATCACGAGATGACCCACAGTATCGACATACTCAAGATGTTTTGGGGAAGCCGTTTCCAGTGCGCGAAAAACTGCCCGTGCTTCGGTCTTTCCGGATGCCAGTCGGTCTTCGATTCTTTGGATGAATGCAGTGAACACATCGGGGTCAACGGAGTCAGACACCGCCAAGAACGGCTCAACCAACACAGCATTGATTTGACCCAACAAAGTAGCCGCCACTTGGTCCGGTGAATCTGGATGTTCCATAGAGCGCACGTCGTCGCTTATACCACGGTGGCCCAAAGAATCTGCCAGTATCTGAAGCAAGAGCTGCAAGGTTCTTTTGTCACCAGGGTGAGACAAAGAGACCTTATCCCGAGGCGGTTCTTCTCGCTCTTGTTTGTGTGATGGCTGCTGCTGCCCCCCAGCCACCCTCGAAAGCGGGGTGACGGCGTCAACAGCGCGGATGGGATCTGCCATTTCGATCCTCCTTACTGGGTGCTCTTCCTTCTCATCATGTTCGGAAGAACTCCCCAACGCTTGAGAAGAAGATCGATGGGAATTTTGGAACAAGTCGGCCGGGCTTTCCCTCCGTTCTCAGCCCCATTTACCCGTGGATATAAAAAAACCCCCGAGCTTCAAGCTCGGGGGAATAAGGACATGATCGAGGGAAAAGATTTCAGGCGTAGAGAGGAAGGAAGGATTTTTACATGTAACTTGGACACAACCTCGATCATGTTGATTGGTTTGTTTGCCTAACGCTCACTCATCGTAGCGTCTGCTCCTAAGAATGCAAAACAAATTCACAGGATTGAGCACAATCCTTGATGAATTCCGCAAGAAAGCCCCGCTTCCCAACCGAGCTTCCGGTCTCTCTTTTTCAGGCCAAACGGAAACCCTTACGACATAAAAGGTTGCCGACCCGGAGCCGAAAAAGCGACGCCACAGCTATGTACGATTCTGGCCGGGGCACCGCAAAAAAAGATCTGGATGCCTCAAATTTTGCTGGGTCAAAGCACCAAAGCGACGCCAAGACTCATGAGCCCAACGGCCCAATACTGGGAAGGTAGTATTTTCTCGCCGAAAACCCAGGAACCCAAAGCCAAGGCAGACACCATCCCAATGACCCGCTTGATGGTTTCCGCCAAGCCCACAAAGCCCTCTTGATAGGCGATTAGCTGGATTCCCAAGGCACAAACAGCGAAAGCCATGGCCCTTCCAAGAGCAAATCGGCAAGAACCCACCGCCAACAGGCCACGATGCTCCCGACGCAAGACGAGGACGACAAGGAGAACAACCCCAACGCCACCACTGAGAAAACATGCATGGGCCGAAATACTCGCCCGGCTCACAGCAATCTTGTCGAAAGGTGCGGCGATACCCCAGCAAATGGCGGTGACAATCATCAAGAGGCTACCCCGCTCCCGCCGCACCTTTCGACAAGATTGCTG
>WFTN01000055.1 GCA_015485455.1 Planctomycetota bacterium
TGTCTATCGTGCGCATGCAAAAGTTTGACCGTGCTGATGTCTCGACTGTTCTTGAGTCTGGCCATCTTCTGCGAGTCAATGATGACTTAATTCCCCTCTATCGTCTCGCCGATGTTTTCGATAGTGAAGATGGTTTCTATGAAAAGGCTTGCCAGTCTGTTGTCATCGTTGAAGGCGGTAAACGCCAATATGCCTTCATTGTTGATGAACTTATTGGACAGCAACAGATCGTAATTAAGGGGCTTGGTCAGGCCATGGGTGCAACCCAGGGATTGTCCGGTGGAGCCATCATGTCTGATGGTCGGGTTGGTCTCATCGTTGATATCAGCGGGCTGGTGAGACTTGCGGAAGCAACAGAATTAACAACAACGTTTGCAGTTTAGAAGGACGGGGGTTCTTATGTCGAAAGAAACGCCAAACCAGCGCGGATCAGAGCGAGAAGAGTTAGCCTTACACGTCGCGGTCGAATTGGATGGAGTCGAAGAGGCTATCCTACTTGATTTGAGTGATGGCGGCGCCAAGTTCATGACGTCGAAAGCTCTGGAACCTGGACAATCTCTCCTTTGTTTGGTGCGCTCGAGCGACCAGATTCCGAGGGACATCAGCTTGCTCTTCAAAGTAGCTTGGTGCCGACCTGGTGTGCGATTGGGATATTTTGATGTTGGCGGCAGAATTGCCGTCAAAGAAGAATCGATGAAGGATTCATTGAAACAACTGGTCGCCAAACTGAGCATGCGGTCGTATCACTAAATTGAGTCGGAAGGAATTACCATGGCATCTTCAAACCTAACGGGAGTGGAGAGATTCTTTGACGAAGGTGAGATCATCGTCAGTAAGACAGATAAACGAGGCGTGATTACCTACGCGAATGAAGTCTTTCTGCGTGTTGCTGGCTATTCGGAAGAAGAAATTCTTGGCAAACCCCATAGCATCATTCGGCATCCGGACATGCCTCGCTGTGTGTTCAAGTTGCTTTGGGACACTCTTCAGGCCGGCGAAGAGATCTTTGCCTTTGTGATCAACAAGGCGAAGAGTGGTGATCATTATTGGGTTTTGGCCCATGTCACTCCGACTTTTGGCGCACAGGGGCAAGTCGTTGGCTATCACTCCAGTCGACGTGTTCCGGAACGGGCAGCGGTGGATGCTGTCTCCGGGATCTATGCAGAACTTCGCGAGGTTGAAGCCAGTGTGGCAGACAAGCGACAGGGTATGAATCTGGCTACGGCGGCTCTATTGGAGAAGCTCAGTGGATTGGATATCAGCTATTCTCAATTCGTTTTTAGTTTGACCTAAGCACAGCGTCGGGAAAATCATGACATCATCAAATACAATGCCCTCAGATGAAAGCACCCTTGAGCAAGTGACGATGGCTCCAGAGGTTGAAGCACTCTTGTCCCGCATTGCTCAAGTTTGCGAAAGGGCTGCCCGTGGCGACCTCGAAGCACGCTTACTCAACATAGAGGACGACGGCGTCTTGGGTCGGGTTCAGAACGCTATCAATCAGATGCTTGATCTTACCGACGCATTCGTCAGGGAAGCAAAGGCGTCTCTGCAACACGCGAGTCAAGATCAATTTCACCGAAAGGTCCTGGCGCGGGGCTTCCACGGCACATTCGTTCATGCTGCAGAAGTGATCAATCTGGCGACAGATGAGATGAAGGCGAAAACGGATTCTCTGATTGAAGCAAGAAACTCGCGCCATGGCTTGGCTGATGATTTTGAGGCGACCGTGGAGGGCGTGGTAAATTCAGTTGTTGCTTCGGCCACGCAAATGGAGTCAACAGCCGGTTCGTTGACAGAGAATGCTGACGAGACAGGTGGACGCATGGAGGCTCTTTCTCTTCATATGAGCGAACTTGATTCTGGGATCGCTGAAGTGGTCGGTATTACGGACCAACTCACGGAATCCGGGAATAGTATCGGAACCAAGATCCGTGAATCTTTGGAGGTGGCTGATTCAGCTACCAAGATTGTGGGGCAAGCTGCGACAACGATTGAGAACTTGGAATCGTCGTCCAAGGAAATCGAGGAGGTGGTTAAGCTTGTTGGGACGATTGCCCGTCAAACGAACTTACTTGCCCTGAATGCCAGCATCGAAGCGGCACGAGCTGGTGATGCCGGGCGAGGTTTCGCCGTTGTGGCCAGCGAAGTCAAGAATCTCGCTGACAGAACAAGCGAGGCTACGAATGATATTGGCAAGATCATTGCTCAAGTTGTGAAAGAAACCGCCGCGGCTGTTTCTTCCGTAGAGAATGTCTCGGGAACCATTGATACCCTGAGAAAGCACTCGGAAGCAGTGGTCGAAGAAGTTGCCGGTCAAAGTGAACTGACCAACCAAATTGTCGAAACCATGCGCAGCTCGGCTTCCCAGACTCGACGAGTCAAAAACGAAGTGGAAGAAGAAGCCGAAGGGTCCAAGCAAAGTCGAGATGCTTCGGCTGAAATGCTCGATGGGGCTTCCGATCTCAGTGCCATGGCCCACAAGTTGCAAAGTGAGTTGGCTGATTTCATGGTTTCAATCCGGGCAGATTGAATGAAACGCTCTCAACTCTGGAAACGGACGAGCAATCAGGCCAATGGAGGCTGAAGGCTTTCTTGGCCTTCTGTGGGGCAATAGCCACCACCTCATGGTTTTTGCCTGTCTTGGCCGTGCCCTTATCGGCATACTTGCGACCTCGGGGCCCCCAGGGGGGTATAGCGCCCGTATTCTGCATCAAGCCCATCAGTCGGGTTAGTTTTGCAGTAAGAGTGCTATTCTTCTTTCTCAATTTTGACCCCCCAAAGCCCTTTCAGAGCCGTTGAGAGGCAAAATGTCCCACCTCGATGCAGTCTCTACCTCTGGTTATACTGCCCCAGACCATGCCCCTGATTGAATGTTCTGAGCAAGACACGAGGGATCGGGGGGGCATTTGTTTGTTTTGGGGGTGGGCCGTTGCCTAATACAGAGAAACATACGCATCCGGACTGTATTGTCTTCGGTGTTGAGCCTGGGGTGACGCCAAGTCCCAAACCTCCA
>WFTN01000056.1 GCA_015485455.1 Planctomycetota bacterium
CATATACCCAGTTGAATAGATGTGGATCAAGGTTCCGATGCCGGTAATCACCATCAACATCACACAAGTGAGCTGATCAACGACGAAATCGACCGGGACCCAAGACGATCCAAGCAAAATCCAGTCCCAACCCTTTGCCATCACCGAGCCATGACCGATGTTCTTGAACAACACCAAGCTCAGGACGAAAGCCAAGGCTGGGCCGATCACGGCCAAACCACTCACGACTCGGTCGGGAAGGACGACACCTCGGGTCTTGGCAATGGCCACAGCACCGCAAACGGCGGAGCCCAGCAATAAAACCAGAGGGATGAGAAAGGCGATCGTTGCCATCATTTAGCCTTTCAATTCCGATAATTCGTCAACGTTAACGCGATGCCTCAGACGAAAGACAGCAATCAGGATCGACAACCCAACCGCAGCTTCCGCCGCAGCCAGAGCGATGATGAAGAATACGAAAACATGTCCGTCCATCTGTTGATGTTGACGGGCGAATGTCACAAATACCAACGCAGCACCGTTCAGCATGAGCTCAACACTCATGAACAAGACGATGAGGTTCCTTCGGACCAAGAAACCCGCTGCACCGATCAAGAAGATCAGCGTTGCAACAATGAGATTGTATTGGCTTTCCATATCAAATTACCTCAGAGCTTCTTCTTGGCCATGACGACAGCGCCGACAATAGCGATCAGGAGCAAGATTGAGACCATCTCGAATTGCAACAAGTAGTCGCCAAACATGAGCCTGCCAACACTCTTGACTGAACCGAAGTTGGGGCCAAGGCTGTCAACTGCCTTCATGTCCGTGCTCAGGATCTGAGCGATGCAAAGGAAACCCAACGGAACCAAGGAGAAGAACGCCAACACCCACCGCCTCGGGGGGATACGTTCTTCCTCAAGCTCACCTTCAGGCAAGTTCAAAAGCATGACGACAAAAATCACCAGGACCATGATGGCACCGGCATACACCAAGACCTGAAGCACGCCCACAAAAGGAGCACTGCTCATGAAGTACAACCCCGCAAGGGAGATGAAGGTCATGATGAGCGACAAAGCGCCGCTAAGAGGATTCTTGCGGGTGATCGTCATCAGCGCACTGATAACAGCCATAGCAGCAAGAATGAAGAAGAGCGTCTTTTGTTCCATCAGACGGGTGGATTCTCGCTGCCCGGAAGGGGTTCGAACGCGAGAAGCTGCTCCTTCGTATAAATGAATTGGTTACGGGTATACGCCGGGTCCACTGGTCGCCCAGTGTCCATACGAATGGCGTCTACAGGACAAGCTTCAACGCAAAGGCCACAAGCCACGCACTTCAGCTCATCAATATCGAATCGTTCCGGAAACTTCTCCACATGCACATCCGGGCTTTCCGCCGAGATAATGTGGATACAGCCTGCAGGACAGGAAGTGGCACAGCACATACATGCGGTGCACCGAGGGCTGCCATCTTCTTTCTTAAGGAGACGATGTTGCCCCCGAAAGCGCTTTGGAAAAGGATTGCGCTGTTCTGGATAGGCTACCGTGGGCATTTTGTCCACCCGCCTCAGATTCTTCAAAAGATGGCCAATCGTGATCTTCATACCCTTCAAGAGCTCTGGAAAGAAGAGCTTCTCGGATAAGGTCATCCGTTCACCAGCTTTTGGATTGAGATCAAATTCTGACACAAGAATACCTCTACCAAATGTCCATCTTGATCAGGATTCCGGTCAGTAAAATGTTGACCAATCCCAAGGGAACAAGAATCTTCCAGCCCAATGCCATCAGCTGATCATAGCGGAAGCGCGGCAAAGTCCAGCGCACCCAGACGAACAGCCAGCAGAAGAACAAGGTCTTGGCCATGAGTGTCGCCAAGCCCACTAAACCACCAATCGTCGAGCCAAGAGTGGTGCTCAACTCACCGCCCCAAAGCATATAGATGAGCAGGGCAGCTAAAGCTGGTCCAAATCCCATCAAAACGCTCAGGACCAAACCTTCGTTTTTTCGCGAATCACGCCACAAAAGGCGATTCTTTCCATGCCACTTTAGCAAGCGGAGTCCGACCAAGATGCCAGCTATCATCGTACCAAAGAGAATTCCCTTGGAGAGCAAGGCCGCATTCTCCGGGTCTGCAAGAGTTTCAGGGCTGACCCAAGGAACTTGGTAGCCACCAAAGAAGCAGGTGGACAAGACCATGGCTACCACAACCATGTGGATGTATTCGGCCATGAAGAACAAAGCGAACTTCACGCCACCGTATTCAACATGGAAGCCAACGATTTCTGACTCCCCTTCAGCCATATCGAAAGGCGTACGATTGGTCTCAGCAAAGCCAGCAATCAAGAACAAAAGAAAGCCAATGGGCTGCAGGAAGATGCCCCAGCGGGGTAAGATGGCCAAGAATGATCCGCCTTGGATTTCGACCATTTCGCCCAAGTTGGGGGTGCCATAGACCATGAACAAACCAACAACAGCCAAGCCCATGGAAAGCTCATAGCTAATCATTTGAGCCGTGGCGCGCATGGCACCCATGAGACTGTACTTGTTGTTGGATGCCCAGCCAGCCAAGGTCACGGCATAGACACCAATGGAAGAAACCGCCAGCAAGATCAAGATGCCCAAGTCAGCATCCAGAGCTTGGATCTGATAGCTCTCACCAAAGATGGTCATTTTTGGCGTCAGCGGAATAACCATCCCAACAACAAGGGAGATGAAGAGCGCCAACATGGGGGCGAAAATATAAAGACGGCGATTCGCGTGGTTGGGAACAAACTCTTCTTTCGTCAAGAGTTTCACAACGTCTGTCAAGTTGTGAACCATACCGGCGAGTCGAAGGCCAAGACCAGGTACGAAGGCGCGGTTTGGCCCCACACGATCTGCGATGAAAGCCGAACCCTTGCGCTCAAGAAAGATCATCACTGGGATCATCTGCAAGAGCAGCAGCCAAGGTACTGCGGCCTTCAAGAACAACCAACCGAATCCATCCATTGTCACAAACCCTTCTAAGCGCTCACTGTCTGTGCCGCAGAAGCTGTGGCACCCAGTTTTCCGATTTTTCCGTAGTCGAGACCATCAAACTCAGGCACGCTTGCGGCAATCTCAGCAAAGAGTTGCATGGCACTTTTGAGTTCCCACTCCACTCCCATGACATGAGCAATTTGCTGCATCAACTGAATCTCACTGCGAACGGAAAATTCCTTCCGCACAGCTGCTGTCAGCCTCTGAACCCGGCCATCTTTGTTCGTCCATGTGCCGTCTTTTTCGGCGTAACTCGTTGCCGGCAGCACCACACTTGAGGCATCACTTGTCGCCGTCCCATTGGACTGCAAGCAAATCTTTTGCTTGATGGCAGAGAAGGCCTTCTTGCTTGCCTCATCTCGCCAGTCACTCAAGACATCAGCGGACAAAGTGATGACTGCTAACTTGCCATCCAGATAAGACGCCAAGTCTTCTACAACACCACCCTTAGCCACAGCCATCGAGCCTCTGCGATTCGGATGTTTGTCCGCAGCAATCAAGAAGTCATCGCTATAACCGTCCTCCCGGTTGGCGATGAGGGCAATGGAATCGGTGTGAAAGACCTCTTTCATCAATTTCTTGAACAACCAAATCTCTTCGTTGGTGCAGTCGTAGCTGGCAACCCCAGCCACAACACCACTACCGCGCTCGAGAAGAGGAGCGATACCATTGCGAATGTGGCCCAAGGCCCCGTCCCATCCGATTTCAATGTTTGAAGCGATTGGCTGCGTCAGGCGATTCTCGTTGATCTGGACATACTCGGTGCGCCCGAAGTCACACATCCAAGCCTTGTTAACAGCGGGATTTCGACGGGGCTTCAAACGATAGGCCACACCATTGTAGTCACCTAAGGTCGTCTGCTTGTAGTGACTTAAAGTCGTATTGCAACCCGTGGAACATCCTGGGCAAATGCTGTTGTCTTTTTCTAAGTACCAGGACCGCGCTTGGAAACGAAAATCTCGACTGGTGAGGGCCCCCACGGGGCAAATGTCCGCCGTGTTGACTGAGTAGTTATTATCGAGCTTCTTGCCAGGAAAAGTATCAATGGTGGTGTGATCACCCCGATTCAAGAGCCGCAGCTCCCCGGTGCCGGTGACTTCGTCGCAGAACCGGACGCATCTTGAACAAGCAACGCAGCGCTCTTGATCGAGCATCACCCGGGGCCCCACCTCGATGGCTTTGCCCTTCTTAACTTTATCTTCCACGGCAACCACAGAATCTCTGCGATCGTGCTCCATGTAGTAGTTCTGGAGTTTGCATTCCCCGGCTTGATCACAGACCGGGCAATCAATGGGATGATTGACCAACAAGAATTCCATGATGGCGGCTCGGTTTTCTTTGACCGCATCACTCTCGGTGTTGACCACCATGCCTTCTGTGGCGATGGTATTGCATGCGATGGGCAAGCCTCGCATACCCTCAACTTCGACGACACACATCCGGCAGTTTCCTGCCACCGATAGATCTCGGTGATAGCAGAAGTGAGGCACTTTGGCTTTCACGCAACGGGCAGCTTCAATCAGGTTCGTACCCTTAGGTACTTCCGTTTCAAAGCCATTGATGGTGAGTTTGACGTTTTCGCTCACTTCAATCTCCTGCAACCGCGTCAATGGTGGGCATCAGTGCTTCAAACTCATGCTTGAAGTGCTTAAAGAAACTCTGGATAGGCATCGACATCGAAGACGCCAAGAAACAAATTGTCGTTCCTGACATAAAGCGTGCGATGCGGTCGAGAGTTTCAAGATCTTGTTGTTCGCCACGGCCCTCATGAACCCGATGAAGGATTCGGGCTCCCCAACCGGTGCCTTCCCGGCATGGTGTGCATTGCCCGCAAGATTCATGGGCGTAGAATCGGCCCAAAATATCGAGAAGCTCCGGCATACTTTGATTCTCATCAATGACGATGACGCCACCAGAGCCAAGGAGGGATCCTGCCTCTTGAACAGATTCATAGTCCAAGTTGGTTTTCATCGCCACATCCGCTGGCATCACTGGGACCGACGAGCCACCAGGAATAATGGCTTTGAGCCCAATACCATTGAGAGCCCCCCCGCATTCCTTGTTGATGAGGTCGGCCATGGGATAACCCATTTCGACTTCATAGACGCCGGGTTTGTTGACGGCGCCAGAAACGCTGAAGAGCTTGGTGCCTTTACTCTTCTCCGTTCCTAAGGCGCTGTACTTGCTTCCTCCGTGATTGACGATCCAAGGCACAGCCGCCAAGGACTCCACGTTGTTGACAATTGTGGGACAGCCAAAAGCACCTTCCAAAGCAGGGAATGGGGGTTTCAGTTTAGGCTGGCCTTGCTTGCCTTCGACGCTGGAGATCAAACCCGTCTCTTCGCCACAAACGTAGGCCCCCGCACCGCGGTGGACGCCAAAATCAATGTCCCAACCAGAGCCCAAGACATTCTTACCAATGAGCCCTTTTTCTCGCAGAACCTCAACGGCCTGACGCATGCGACGTTCCGAAAGATCAAACTCCCCTCGGATGTACCAGAATGCCATTTTAGCCTGAATAGCATAAGCGGCGATCAGTGCCCCTTCCAGGCACATGAATGGCAGCTCTTCCATGAGGACACGATCTTTGCATGTTCCAGGTTCAGACTCATCGGCGTTTATGCACAAGTAGACCGGCTTCTCGCCGCCCTTAGGTACAAATCCCCATTTCACGCCTGTTGGGAATCCCGCACCACCCCGACCCCGTAATCCAGAACTCTTGACCTCTTCGATCACTTCTTCTGGAGTCATCTTCAGGGCCTTCTCCAAAGCGGAGAATCCGCCGGCGGCTTTCCAGCCATCGAAAGTCTCGATGTCGGCCTTGCCGCGATGTTCGAACAGAACCTTGGTCACAGAACTACTCCAGCTCATCGAGGATACGCACAGCCTGCTCAGGCGTAAGCTCCTCGTGTAGGGTTCGGTTGATTTGCATGACAGGTGCCCAAGAACAGCCAGCCAAACACTCAACATGCTCTAAACTGAACTTGCCATCAGCGCTAACACACTTGTGTTCCAGCCCGAGTTTCTTTTCGACCGCTTCAATGATGCCCGGGGCCCCACGAAGATGGCAAGAGATATTGCGGCAAACCTGGACGTGATACTTACCAGCAGGTTTCTGGTGGTACATGGTGTAGAATGTCACCACTCCCAAAACATGGGACGCTGGACATTCGCAACGCTGGGCGGCGTACTCCATCCATTCCTTCGAAACCCAACCGGTTTGCTCTTGGATCGCCCAAAGAACAGGAAGCAGGGTGGCCAACTTGGTTGGATACCTCTTCTGCAGATCATCGATGTACGCTTCCCGCTCCGGCGACAACCGCAGAGTTTTTTCAGTCACCGGGCTGTCATCCGCGTTTGCGGCTTGAATGTGGTCATCCTGGCTCATCAGCGATCCAATTCTCCGGCAATGATGTTGAGTGAACCTAAAGTCGGCACGGCGTCTGCGATCATGCTTCCTTCGACAATTTCAGAGAATGCCGAAAGGAGAGTAAAACACGGCGGACGGCAGCGCACCCGATAGGGACGGCCACTTCCGTCGGAGACCACGTAGAACCCAAGTTCGCCGTTGGCGGCCTCGATACTGTGGTAAGCCTCACCCGCTGGCACTTTGATCCCATCGTAGACCAAGACGAAGTGATTCATCAGGCCCTCGATAGATCCGTAGACGTCTTCCTTCTCCGGCAGTTGAACCCTCTTGTCGTCGCTCATCACGGGGCCACCGGGAATTCGATCTAAAGCCTGCTCAATGATGCGCATGCTTTGGACGATCTCATCAAAGCGAATGAGCGCCCGATCGTGAACATCACCATTGGTCCGGGTGGGCACATCCCAATCAAGATCAGCGTATTGGTAGTAAGGCTTTGCCTTACGCACATCATAGTCAACACCTGTGGCCCGCAAGCATGGGCCGGTCCAGGAATAGTTGACGGCGTCTTCTTTGGAAATGACACCAACACCAATGGTGCGATCAAGGAAAATGCGGTTCTTCTTAATAAGACCTAAGACATCCCCCACACCCTTAGGGATCTCTTTGAGGATCTCCCGCACTTGACCGATGAATTCCGGGTTCAGATCGTAGGCGACCCCGCCGATACGCACATAAGTGCTGGTGAGCCGGGCACCGCAAAGCTCTTCCATGATCTGATAAACCCGCTCACGCAGGTTAAAGAGATACCAGAAATTCGTCAGGGCACCCAAGTCGACAAGCATAGCTCCGATGCAAACGCAGTGATCGATAATGCGGGACAACTCAGAGATGATGACCCGGATGTATTGAGTCCGCTCCGGGACCTCCACGCCGATCATTTTCTCCACCGTATGGCACCAACCCACGTTGTTCAGCATGGCCGAGCAATAATTGAGGCGATCGGTGTAGGGGATCACCATGGTCCAACTGCCCGTTTCACAATGCTTTTCGAAACCCCGATGAAGATAGCCAATTTCAGGAGCAACCTTCACCAAAGTCTCGCCGTCTAACTTGCCAAAGAAACGGAGAGTACCGTGGGTGGCTGGATGAGCCGGGCCAATATTGATGGGGATGAGCTCCGAGAAACCGCCGTCAGCTGGGTTCTCACCATACTCACCGATTTCGTCCATCAAAGACTCTGTTTCACCAAGCCACTGCCCATCTTGAATGTTGTAATCTTTGCGCAGCGCATGACCGACAAACTCATGGTGAGTCATGATACGCTTGAGATTCGGATGCCCCTCAAAGCTGATGCCGAAGAGATCAAAGACCTCTCGCTCCATCCAATCGGCGGAGCGCCACAGACCAACAAGGGAAGGCAAGGTGCAATCAGACTCAGAAATTGCCACTTTCACACGGAGAGCGTTGCCGGAGTCCATGTTGAGCAAATGGTAAACCACCTGAAAACGATCCGGCCAATCATCTTCAAGCTTCAGACCATCCACAGCGCTGAGATCAACTAAAAAGCCGAAACCAAGGGATGGCTCATCCCGCAAGAATTGCATCGCCGGGACGAGATTTCCTCTCTCGACCACCACAGTGGCCATGTCCGCCGTTGGCTCCACTCGAAATTTGGCATCGGGGAATTGAGCCCGCAGACTCTCAACTGTATCTATGGTGCTTACCACCTAACATCCCCTCCTGATCCCGCGGGCCGCAGGATCAACTGCTGGCACATCCCAATCCGTATCACTGTCTGGACGCAATTGAGGTCGCTTTTCCCGATAATGCTCTTCGATCTCCTCCCCAGCAATTTTCTTTTGCAGGGCAATCAAAGCGTCGAAGAACGCTTCTGGCCGAGGCGGGCACCCGGGGAGATAGACATCAACAGGAATGATGCGGTCGATGCCCTGAACCACAGAATAATTGTTGTAGAAACCTCCAGAAGCAGCGCAGACACCAAAGGCGATGACCCACTTGGGCTCCATCATTTGATCGTAGATGCGTTTGAGGATGGGTGCCATCTTATAAGTGATGGTGCCAGCCACGATCAGGAGGTCAGCTTGCCGCGGACTAAAGCGAACCAGCTCTGCACCAAAGCGGGAAATATCGTGGGTGTTGCTGACCGCCCCCATGAATTCGATACCGCAACATGCCGTGGCAAATGGATAAGGCCAAAGACTGTTTTGTCGCCCCCAGTTCACCACATCGTTGATGACATGATCAAGCTTGGTTGCCACAAATCCTGTCTTGTTGGCGAAGAAATTCTCTAATCCCATTCCAAAGCCCCTCGTTTGATGACGTAGTAGAGACCAACTGTGAGGATCCCCAGAAAGACAAGCATTTCCACCAGCATGCCCGAACCATCGGATTCTCGAAACAAGAGGGCCCAAGGAAAGAGAAAGGCCACTTCAACGTCGAAGACCAGGAATAAAACCGCAACTTGGTAAAACTTCACCGAGAATCGACGTTTAGCATCGACCTGAGGTGTGACGCCACACTCATAAACGGACAGCTTTACTTCGTTCGGTCGCCTTGGCCCGAGCACATAGCCGAGAATGGCCATGGCTGCTGGTACCACGGCCCCCAGGGCGACGATGATCAATATAGATGCAACTGTCGTATCCATAGAAGGTTACATCATCCTCATGAGTGAAAGACTTTTCCGCTCAGGACGGTCGCCCAAGCCATGGGATTGTACGAGGGGTCACGCCCCTGAACAAGACGAGCAATCTAACCCGGTGGGTGGGGCAAATTCGGCACTTAGGCCGTTCAGGATTCCAAGAGCAGATTCGAGAGGAAATCGTCCAGCAGGCGGCGGCAAACTTGGCGGCGATACTCTGCAGTGGACCGCATATCATCAATAGGAGAGATTTCGGTCTCAAGCATGTGCCCCGCAGCCCCCATCAAAGAAGGAGTCAAAACCGCTTTTTCCAGCAGCCTTTCCGTCTCGAACAAACGCAGAGGAGTTGGGGCGACACTGCCGACTCCCAGGCGAATGGAGCCAATCCGCGGGCCTTCTTCGGTTTCTTCCACGTTCCATGCCCGGGCCGCGAGGATTACTTTGGAGATTGCTTGAGCCCGCCTGGGCGCGACTTTGCGAAAGTAATCTTGGGTTGGGCTGTCTCGCCGGGCGATCCTCACCTCAGTCAACAGCTCACTGGGCTGGCTCACGGTTTCTCTGTAGGCCGGGTAGAAAGAAAAGAGGGGCAATGTTCTTGGGCCCTCATTGCTTTTCAAGACGACCCGGGCGTCCAAGGCCAACAAAGGGGGCATGGAATCCCCCGCAGGGCTGGCATTCATGATGTTCCCGCCAATCGTAGCCCGATTTTGAATTTGTTGGGCGCCAATTTCTCTGGCGGCCGCAACCAAAGACGGTGCCTCTGTGTTCAGGAGATCAGAGCGAGCGATATCGGCGAAAGTGGTGAGAGCGCCCATACACACATCACCATCTTCCATACGGATGTAGCGCAGCTCCGGCTCTATCCTACTAATATTGAGCACGAACCCTTTGGGCTGCCAGAAACCCTTCTCTAGAGCCACCATGAGATCCGTTCCCCCGGCCAGGATGTGGGCTTCTGACCCCACTTCAGCCAAGACTTGAACAGCCGCAGAAAGGGTTTCGGGGCTGAACACCTCTATTTTCCTAGGATCAGTCATGGGCGGATTCCTGGGGTGTGCCCTGAGCAGCCGCCATCTTAATACCTTCTATTATTTTACTATAACCCGTGCATCGGCAAAGGTTTCCAGCAATCGCTTGGCGTATGCTTCGGTCGCAGGGTTGGGCGCCAGTGGCCTTGAGTTGGCGCAAGAAAGCCGTACCGGCCATCACCATGCCGGGGGTGCAAATTCCACATTGGGCGCCGTCCGTCGCCAAAAGGGATTCCTGAAGCTTCGACAAGGGACCGGCAGGATCACTGAGAGACTCCAGGGTTTCAACGGACCGCCCAAATACCTGAATCGCTGGCAAGAGACAGGCATTCACCACCTCCCCGTCGACAAGGATAGAACAAGTCCCACATTCGCCCTCACCGCAGCCCTCTTTGGTTGCGGTCAGCCCCAATGTGTCCCGCAAGACGTCCAGAAAACGGGCTAAAGGCGGTGAATCAACGGTGGTCAGCGCGCCATTCAATTCAAAAGTGATTTTCATGAACGCTTAACCGCCTTCTTTTTCAGGAGTTCAGCGAAAACGTCTTCCGCCAAGATCGGCACCTGCTGAAAGGAAACCCCGGCGGCTTGACTCACAGCAGCAACGTAAGCCGGGGCACCACCATCCATAGGCATTTCACCAATGCCCTTGGCTCCAAAAGGCCCTCCAGAATAGGGTTCCTCATGGATCAATACACGAATCGGGGCGATATCAGCAGCCGTGGGAATAACATAGTTGGAAACATCGTGATTGCGCATGGTGCCATCATGCATCACGACTTTTTCAAAACCCGCGAATCCCAGAGCTTGAACTGTGCCTCCTTCTATCTGCCCCTCGACAATAGAAGGGTGAATGGCGCGTCCAACATCTTGGCAAGTCACGACGTCAAGAATGCGAGTTTCGAAAGTGACAGCGTCCACTTCAACCTCGCAGATCGTGCAACCAAATCCATAAGTCGGATAAGCAGAACCCCGGTAATTTTTATCGTCCCAAACCAGTCCTGGAGGCGGCTCGTATTCCCTCTCGCAAGTCACAGCTCCCGTCGAGGCCAAGGCCGCCGCCAACTCCACTTCTGAAGTCGTGCCAGAGAAACCAAGCTCTTGGAGACAGCCTTTTCCAGCTTCGGCCACCAAGCCCCCCACCACCATGCAGGTGCGGGAAGCGACTGTGGGGCCACTATTGGGAACGCCCGCGGTATTGGCAGGGGCCAACTCAACCTGCTCGAAAGCTATACCCAGGGTCTCCGCGGCAATTTGGCGAAAAGTCGTGCGCATCCCTTGGCCGATATCTGTCGTGCTGGCCAAGACTTGGGCACGAGGCTTCCCCTGAGGATCGAGGAAAAGCCGAAGTGCAGCTCGGCTCTTCAAATCACGCTCACCGTGACCAGTAAATCCGCAGCCATGCATAAAAAGGGCTATGCCAATGCCCCGGCGATTTCGATTCGAATGGGAGCCCTGATAGGCTTCCCACTTGCTGTGAAAATCTGAGGCGTCCAAGGCTTTTTGAAGAACAGCCCCGGCACTGACGCCCTGTTGAAGAATTTGCCCAGTTGCCGTGGAATCACCGTTTTGCAGATGATTGCGACACCGAACCTCAGCGGGGGAAATGCCAACGGTCTCGGCGATAAGATCCATCATGCGTTCCATGGCGAAAATCGTCTGAGGAGCGCCAAAACCACGAAAAGCGCCGTTGGGAGGGGTATTCGTCGCAACAACCCGACCGCGAACCGCCACATGATCACAGCGATAAGCAGAAATAGCATGCAAAACGGCCCGGGAAAGCACCACGGGCGATAGAGTACAGTACGCCCCGCCGTCCAATACCACGTCTACGTCTAGGGCAAGAAGGTGGCCATCCTCATCAACGCCTCCATGAATGGTGACCTCGGAGGGATGACGTTTGGTGGTGGCACACATGTCTTCCGCCCGCTCATAAACCATCTTCACCGGCGTGCCAGATTTCCGGGCCAGGAGCGCCACATGAGCCGCTAACAAGCTGGGATACTCCTCCTTGCCACCGAATCCCCCACCAGTAACAGCCTGATTCACCCTCACTTCATCGTCCTTCAGGCCAAAAACAGCCTTCATGGCCTTATGAACGTAGTAGGGACATTGAAGAGACCCCGTCAACGTGAGGACGCCATCTTGCCAGGCTCCAATCATGCCTTGAGGCTCTAAGTACAGGTGCTCTTGATGCCCCGTAATATAGCTTTCTTCCAATCGGTGATGGCACTTGGGCAAGATGGTGGCCGGATCGCCCTTGGAGATCTGAATATCCTTAAAGACATTGTCTGCCCCGAATACTTTGACTTCAGCTTCCAATGAATCCTCAATCTGGGACACCATGGGTTGACTCTTGTAGCGCAGGCGAACATGCCCCCGCGCTTCTCTGAGGCGCGTCGGATCAGAGCAGGCCAAAAGAGCGATGGGCTCATGCATATGGAGAATTCGGCGGTCAGCGAGGATCTTTTGGTCGTCGATGAGTAAGGGCAAAGAATTTTCCCCCGGGATGTCCTTTGCGGTCACCCGGACAATTCCGGTCCAATCGTAACCCTCGTCCCAGTCGACAGAAACGACTTTCGCCGAGGCAACAGGGGAACGAACAGTGGTCCCGTAGATCATCCCAGGAATGTCGATGTCATCGACATACAAGCTCTCACCAGTGACTTTTTGGCGCCCATCATCACGGGGCACACGAGTTCCGACTATCTTAGGATTCATGAGCAACCTTGAGGTCTATAAAAGGAGTGAGACACTTTACTCCCCAAGCCCCCCGATTGCGAGTGACCAAAGGGGGATTCTTCCTCCTTCTCATCATTCGGGCTTTCGTTACCATAGGGGCGTTATTGAAGTGGTCAATCCCAAGTATGAGGGAGGGGATCACCGATTTCCCGTCTATCCCCGGGGATCAGCCCGAAAAAAAGCCCAGGAGAATTCGCCGTGAAGGTTGAGGTTACAAAAATCACCCGTCATGCCATCGTGCACAGCAATGTTGGCGCCGAAAAAGGCCAAATCGATGGAGTCATCGTGAAGCAATTGACGAGTTGGCCTGATGACCGTGGTTTCTTCAGCGAAGTCTTTCAAGTGGGTGAAGAGGTGGTCGCCGATTTTGAGATCAAACAATCAAGCATCACCATGACCCGGCCAGAAACGATCAAGGCATTCCATTGGCACTACGAACAAGACGACATATTCGTCCCGCTGCGAGGTGCGGTGCGAATCTCCCTCGTTGACTTGCGAGTAGGTTCACCCACTTACGGCTTTGCTAACTCAATCTTTTGCGGCCACCTGCAACTGAAAGCCGTGCGCATTCCCAAAGGGGTTGCCCATGGCTACGAAGTGCTGGGGAATGACGAGATGACCATGGTCTACTACACCAACCAAACCTACAACCCAAAGGACGAGGGGCGCATCGCTTTTGATGACCCCGACTTGGGTTGGACTTGGTGGGGCATTGAGAATCGATAGTGCATTGTCCTCGTTATCTGTGGATACCCGTCGGGTCACCCTGGACCAAGCCTGAGAGTCAATCATGATGCAGTTGGTCGCCAGTATTCTGGCGCTGGGTGTCGGACCCATCCTCGACAAGTTCAGTCACAAGAGCGGCCCTGTTCGGGCTGGCCTCGACTCCTTCACTTTTGTGGCTATGCTTGGCCTCATTTTAGGGCACATCCTGCCGGAGGCGTTTCACAAGGCAGGTTGGCTCAGCTTGCTCATTGGGGGAGTTGCCTGGTTCGGTCCAACGTTCTTTGAGCATCGCGTTCGAAGCTTGGCAGAGCGTGCCCACACCGCTGCCTTGCTCATGGGAGCCTTCGGCCTCATTGCCCACGGCACTTTTGATGGCATGGGGCTAGTGGCTTTAGATGGGGAAGCTGGCTGGACCGTCTTGGCCTTGGCTGTTGTGCTCCATCGCATCCCTGCTGGCCTCACCCTGTGGTGGCTTGTTCAACCGAAGTATGGTGCCTTGAAAGCCCAAGCCGTCCTTGGGGGCTTGGCGCTCTCGACTGTCCTTGGTTACTGGGGTGCGGAGATCATTAAGGGCAAAGTTTCCGAGTCCCAAGAAGGACTCTTCCAGGCTTTGGTGGGCGGAGCTTTGCTCCACGTCGTCATGCACCGAACCGGCCACAACGGCGACGCATCCTTGGCCAAGAGCAGACAGAACGGTACCTTCATTGGCTGCATCATCGGGGCCCTCCTGCTCTCTTGGATGTTCACCGCCGGGGCCCATGCTCATGCGAGCCAAAGACTCGGCGAAGACATCCATCACGCAGGCACTTCCGCTGGCACATTCCTCAGTTCCTTTTTGTCCTTGGCAAAAGAAAGCGCCCCGGCCCTTGTCTTGGCATTCACCATGGCTGGGTTGATCCAGGTCTTCTTGCCTAGCAGCTCTGTTCGGTGGATGTCAAAAGGAGGTCCATTCAAGTCATCACTCAAAGGGATGGCATTTGGTCTTCCCTTGCCGATTTGTTCTTGCGGTGTTGTACCCCTTTATCGCAGCTTGGCGGAAAAAGGCGTTCCCATTGGGGCTTCCTTGGCCTTCCTTATCGCCACACCTGAGCTTGGGATTGATGCGGTCTTGCTCTCCCTCCCGCTCTTGGGGAGCAAAATGGCCGCCGCCCGCATCGTTGCCGCCGCCATCGTCGCCATATCAACTGCTTGGCTGCTCGCGAAGCTGAAAATCGGCCAATCAAAAACGCCGACTTTCGACAGCTCTCCCACAGAGGAAGCGGAAGAAAAGAAAAGCCTAGTCGAAGCCATTAAAATCGGGTGGATGAAGTTCTTCGACACAACCGCGCCATGGATTGTCTTAGGACTAGTCGTCGCAGCCATTTGCCAACCCCTGCTCCCCGATGACGCTTTTGAGAGCATTCCATCCTGGCTCCAAGTACCCCTATTCGCAGTCATCGGCATTCCTCTCTATGTCTGTGCTTCCGGTGCTACCCCCATCGTAGCCGTCTTCCTACTCAAAGGAATCAGCCCCGGAGCCGCCATCGCATTCCTATTGACAGGCCCGGCAACCAACATCACCACCTTTGGCCTTCTCAAAAGCCTCCACGGCAAGAAGCTGGCGGTGGCATTTGTCATCGCCATCGTGACATCCACCGTTGCCGTCGGTTGGATCACCAACATCGTATTGGCGGACAGCCAGTTTGTGGCATTGGAGAAGACGGTCGAAGAGGTTCAAGCAAACAAAACCCATCACCAAAACCACACTCAAGATCTCCAGCAAGAACACCAACATGCAAACGAATCCCACGGTCCAATGAGCTTAGGTCTCCATGAGGCTTCCTTATTGATCCTGGGCCTTGGACTTCTACTTTCTCTCTATCGACAGGGTCCTCAAGGTTTCATCAGCCACGTGTTTAGCCAAGCGGGAGAAGACGACGGCCACGGACATGATCACAGTGACAAGAAGAGTTGCTGCGGCGGACCGCCACCAGAAGAAAAGAAAAGTTGCTGCCAGTCTTGAAACCTCTTTTCAAAACGTAAGAGAGCCAGCGAAAGGAATCAAAGCGATCGACTCTTGGGCTAAGAAACGCATCATCTGTGATCTCGACACGCGCAGACCTGGACCATTGCTTTTGTGCACCGCCGGTGTCCACGGCAATGAGCCCGCTGGAGGCCGCGCCTTACTGCGGATCATGGCCGACTTTTCTTCCCAGACATTGAGCCGTGGCCGGGTCTTGGCCCTCACCGGCAACATGCAAGCCCTTGCTTTGAAAGAGCGCTACCAAGTCAAAGACCTCAATCGCATTTGGTCACAAGAACGAGCAAATCGATTGCGGAAAGACCCCAAGTCTGCGGCCTTCCCCGAAGAAGTAGAAATGGCGGCCCTCTTACCCATCCTTCATCACGCCATGGACCAAACCTCTGGCAAAGTCTTCCTGCTTGATCTTCATAGCACTTCTGGGTTAGGAGCGCCCTTTGCTTGTTGCATGGAAGTCACCCACCATCGTCAATTCATGGAAAGCCTTTCCATCCCCATGATCCTTGGTTTACGGCCCCGCATGCAAGGTACACTCATGGACTACATTGCCAGTTTTGGTCATGGTGCCATCGGTGTCGAAGGGGGGCAAAACGACGACCCCGACACAGTGGACTGCCATGAAGCTTGTATCCGTGTGGCCATAGGCGCCATTGGTATGACAGATTCGTCATCAGACCCAAAACAAGAAGAAGCCCGCGCCCTTTTGGTCCAACGAAGCAAAGGACTTCCCCGTTACCTAGAAATAAATCATCGCTATGCGGTAGAGGAAGACGATCAATTCGTCATGACACCGGGATTCCGAAACTTCTCATCGGTGGATGCAGGACAAATCTTGGCTCACGATCGCCATGGCCCCATCCGAGCCAAAGAATCCGGCATCATCCTTTTTCCCCGCTATCAAGCCGAAGGCGCCGACGGTTTCTTCCTCGCTCGCCCCACAACACTGTAGGCAAAGTAATTTGACATATCCGGTGATTCAAAATCATCGTCACACAAGAACATGGCAGCCACGTGGGTTATTTATCAGTACAAGATCAAGCCAAATGAGAGGGCGGTCACAATTCTTGGTGACTAAACCAAAATCGACCGATGATTCTGGGGCTCTTGGTGCTCCGAAGGGGTGATTCTTGTTTTCTTTGGTTTTTCTTCCATGTCTAAGACATTATTTTCGTCTATGATCATGGTGGCCCGGATGATTTTCAGCACCGTAGTCAACGGCTTCAGAGTTGCTCGCATGGATAATCAAGCGGGTTCCTGAGCCTCGTTCTACGAGTGCAGTGCTTTCTTTTGGAGAATCGCAATGAAAATCACGCGCGTTCTGGGTGTCACATCCCTCGTTTTCCTTTCCATTTTCTGCCTACCCTTACCATCAGCCTCAGCTCAGCATGGTGGATTCGGAGTTTATGGCCACGGCTCCTATGGCTTTAATTCCCATCGTTCCAGCGCCGTTCGCCACTACTACAATGGGAACAATGCCTTTAGACACAATAGCTTCGGATTCAATGGTTACGGTTACAACGGCTATGGATACAACCCCTACGGCGTCAACGCCCACAGATTCGACGCCCTGGGTTACAACAACTTCGGTTTTGGTGGGTACTCACCCTACGGTTATGGGAATGGATATGGCCTCGACTACGGTGGCTACGGAACCATCTATGGTCCCGGCATTGCTCAAGGACTCACCTACAACCGCATTACAAGATTTGGTCGCCGCCATACGTCCACAAGGTTTATCGACAATGGTGTTACTTTGGCCCCGGAGTATGTCGAAAAAAACAGTCGCAGGCGGTCACGGCGCAGGCAGCCCCAAGAGAGTTCATTTCGCCGTCAGCGCGAGAGCCGACCCTCAGCAACAGCAGCCACCACAAAACGCCCTCGGGGTTTTAAAGTAGCAAGTCGCTTGGCCCCAGAGGCACTCCCTCGCTTGAAAAAGCCAAGCGCAAACGCTTTCCTCGTCAAAAAGAGAAGCTCTTGGGACAGGAAGAACTGATGCAATTAAGACCGATCTATTTGAGCTTGGTCATTGTCTTGACATTGGCAAATCTTGGTTTCGCCACAGACTTGGCATTCTCGACAAGAACACAGCAAACTGACGAAGGCTCCCACACTGAAGAGGGACCCCAATCAAAACCAAGTCATTCGAATTCCGACGAGACCAGAAATCCACAGGGTGAGCCACTGACACTCCAAGCAACTTTAGGAAACTCTGTCTACTCAAGAACAACACCCAAGCGTTTGGTTCTCAAGGTTGACCTGGTGGCCAAGTCAACCAAGCCTATCCACAGAAAACCCCTCAACCTTGCCCTGGTTTTCGATCGTTCTGGTTCGATGGCCAAGCAAAAGAAATTCGAATATGCCATTCAAGCGGCCAAACTGATCATTGAAAACTTGTCTCCTGAAGATGTCATCTCATTGATCATCTTTGGCGACGAGGCTGTCACACTTTCTCCTGCTGGATATGCCGTCAACAAGGAGTTTCTGTATCACTGCCTGGCAGATTTCAAGCCAGAGGGAAACACCAACCTCAGTGCAGGAATGTTAGAGTCATTTGCACAAATTGACTCTATGAGCCAGGAAGGCCAACACAAACAAGTCATTGTCCTCACCGACGGCTTGGCAAATCGTGGAGTATCAAACCCTGCCAAAATCACTGGCATGATCGAGCAGGCCAGAAAGCGAGGAATCCACCTTTCCACCATCGGCTGTGGCAGCAAATTTGACGAAAAGCTCATGGTCGACATGGCCACAGCTGGTTCTGGACGCTACACCTTGGTGAAAGAACCGGAACGAATTCCCGAAGCCGTCGCCAACGAACTTAACGGTTTTCTAGCCGTGGTGGCTCAAAACGTCAAATTGGATGTCCGCCCGAGCCGAGGTAATCCCATTACACGGGTTTACGGTGAGCTCATACCTGGGCCCACAATGAAGCACGGTGCTGGTATCGGTGACATGCGAGATGGGGAAAGCAAGATCATGCTCTTGGAGATCAAACCAGGGGCCCGAGAAAGAAATGGATCACTCCAAGTCTTGGTCACTGTGACCTATGACGACCCAGAATCTGGAAGCCGCAAGACACAACAAGTCAACGTCACAGCCAGATATGATGCGGCCTACAGCGCGGTTCAGGCCAGTGAGTCTCGAAGCGTTCTGCTTTATGCCAATGTCTTAAATGCCATGGAAGAGGCTCAGGCAGCCATCGAAAGTTTGGACACCAAGCTCTTCAATTCTCTGCGTAAATCCTTCGAGCAGATTTATGAAGAAACACGCGCCCACGCGATTGTGACCAGCGACCAGTTATTGTTGAATCAAACTTTCTTGCTCAATCACTTCATGGCCGAACTTTGGGCCGCAAGTCAGAACGCCCCATTGCATGATCATGCAGAGGCGAGGCGGCAACTTCAAAAAGATGTGGAGTACCAGCGCTACCTGCTTGGCCACCACCGCAAGCCCAAAGCCGGCAGCAAGGAACATGAGGAGCACAAAGAGCACTGATTTCTCTCCTCATCTTTCGCCATGAAAACGGCAGATAAAGGCCCTCATCAAACAGAACCTCTTTTGGGGGCTCCAATCCAGGAGCCCCCCGCTCAATCATAAGATGTGGCCAATGAACGTGTTATGAGAGAAAGGGCATCGCTATTGCTAACCCCTCAATGAAATCCCCAGGGGTTCCGCCGCCCTCCCTACCCACGTCTGCCGTCGTTCAACCTCGAAGACGCTTCAAACCCCGGTGGCCCCTTGTTACAAGGAGCCTCGATTCTTGATGATTTTGTCTACGAGGTATTGATCATGGCTTCTGCCTGGAATGAAATTAAGGCCCTTCACAAGCAATCCACCTTTGGAGCCAAAGAAGGCCTCGCATTCAAGCTTTTTTCACGGCCTCTTGCCTCTTTGATTCTTTACTTCATCAAAGACTCAAAAATCACGCCCAACCAAGTGACCATCATGTCCTTGATCGTTGGCCTCATCGGCACAGCCACCCATATTCTGTGGCTCAGCTATGCTGGCCTCATCGTCGGTGGCGCCCTCTTCATGATTGCCCACATGTTAGATGCCTTGGATGGTCAATTAGCAAGAGCCCGCAAGGCTGGCTCGGTGATCGGCATGTTCTTCGATTTCTTCATCGATGAGCTGAAAGCCTACTTCGTCTACATGGCCATCGCATTCAGGCTCTATCAGCAGACCAACAATGGGGTAGAAATCAAGCTTCTCCAGCCCATTGTTGATTGTTGGGGCAGTTCAGAGATCATTCTCTACATCGCCGTGATCGGTATGACCGGTTTAGCCATTGGCATCTCCTGCACCCAATTCGTCAAACGGCAGGAGTGGCTCGATGCCTTCCCTCCAGGGGAAGGGGGCGGTGAGCCCAGCCCATTGGCCAAACTCATTGGTATCATCGAAAAAGGGGGTAAATTCGTGGTCGACTACCCCAGCTACATCATCTTGGTATGCCTGATCGACATGGTCGAAATCTACTTCTTGATCTACACCTTGGTCATCTGCCTCTATGCCACCCGGGCTTTGTCTCAGATTTCCTTGAAACTCTGGCGCGTCAACCCCTACGCCAAATAAGATATCCCCTCCTGACCAGAAGGAAGGCGGAAATGTGAAAGGCGAGCTGACCTGGAAGCGTAGATTGAGTAAACTCCGCTCCCAGTCAGTTCCGTGTTTTGGAGATCCCATGCGACGCCTATCCGCCCTCACACTCTTCTTGTGCCTGTTAACTCCCCTCCTTCCTGCTCAATCTGAGAAGAAAGATTTCTCCCTCAAACAAGCGGTCATGAGGCCATTTGGCTTTTCGGCACGGAAGTTGGCCGCACTTCAATGGCATCCGAACGGTCAAAGCGTCACCTGCTTCAAACGCTCCATGAG
>WFTN01000057.1 GCA_015485455.1 Planctomycetota bacterium
GACTTCAGCTGACTCAAGCGATGACCCATTCGAATTCGGAATCGGCATCAAATTCGAGATGCCCCTGGCACGACGTGTTGCGCGTGGGAAGTTGCGACAATCTCAGATCAAAATGAGCCAGCTCACCCAAAAAGCGCGATTGACCGCAGACAAGATTGAAGCCGAAATCAGAGACGCCGCCTCGGCACTTTCCCGGGCACGAGAGAATCTCTTGCTCTACGAACGGTCAGTGGAACTAGCACAAACATTAGAAAGAGCTGAGCAAGACAAACTCTTGGAAGGTGCAAGCGATTTATTGCGGGTGAATCTGCGAGAACAATCCACCGCCAAAGCAAGAGTCACAACAGCGGAAGCGTATGCTTCTTGTTTCGTGGCATTCGCAAACTACTTAGCCGCCATGGGCCTTCCCCGGCTCCAAAGTGATGAGTAGATGAAGTCCTCACCACCACGGCAGAAACCAAGCCCCAGTCACTGTGGCATTGTTGTCACTGCCCCTTGAGCAAATAGGCAACGAGTTCGATCAGCGATGCGCTGGCATAGGGTTTCGGCAAGAACGCAGCCCGCTCGCCAAATTGCTCGACAACGTCCAGGTGCTGGGCTGCGAATCCTGAAACGAAGAGGATCGTCAATTCGCTGTTGACTAAGCGAGCTGCAGCTGCCAGCTCAGGTCCATTCATTGAAGGCATGACAACATCGGTCATCAAGAGGTCTATGCGCAGAGGATCTTCCTTCAGAATCTCGAGGGCATTCGCTCCAGTCGTCACAGCGATCACCTCATAGCCCGCACGTTGCAGAATCCGCCGCGTGACGCAACGCACAGCATCATCATCTTCGCAAAACAAGATGGTAAATGTTGTTTGGTCCTGCAAAAGCCCGAACTCCCATGAAAGCCGTTGCCTGAAGCAGTTGAGGATTCGCGGACGAACACGGTTCCACAATGAGGCAGGTTAGAATGCTATCGGCATCCCACAGCCTTGGGAACGGGGGGTATTCGCCCCAGAGACTAAAGATTGCCCATCCCCGCCCTCCTCCCGACTCAATAGGTCCCACCATGGAAAAAAGGCCTCACAAGACCCATCTTGACTATGAGCAGAGGTTTACCCCGATGCTATGAATGTTAGAGTAAAGCTATGGATCGATTTGGTGACCTCATTAGCCGCAGGCGATGGCTCTTTCTCATTGTCGTAATCTCTTTGAGCCTCAGCGCCGCCAAGCTGCTACCCCAGCTCAATCTGAGTTTTTCTCTCATGCCCATTTTGAGGGCTGACGAGGAAACTCAAGCACGGGTCGATGAGTTCCAATCTTCCGTACCACCGAATTTCTATGACCAGATCTTCGTGTTGGAATTCCCCTTGGTGATGGGGAAGAAAGAACTTGAACTGATTTCCGGACTTTCCACGGCACTGGAAGCTGATCCAAAGGTGGCGGATGTCACGTCCTTGGGAACTGTCACTGTCGTCAGCAATTTCGGCATGATCCCAGTGCCCCAAGAATTCCCCCAGACTCTTCGAGCGAACGAAACAGTCCTTGAAGCAGCAACAAGGCACCCACTTTTGGAACGCCGCCTGATTTCTGCGGATGGCCGATCCGCAACTTTCTTGGTGAAGTCCTCCTACGATGATGGCGCTGAACATGCAGCCCTTCTCATCTGGCTCGAAGAGTTCGTAAACAATTTTGTTCCTCCAGATGTGCGGGCTCACTTCATTGGGGATGAAGTTTCGAAGCGGGCTATGCGCAAATATATGGGAGCAGACTTAAAACAAGGCCTGCTCTTAGAACTCTTGGTCTTCTCCATTCTTCTGCCTCTCATTTTTCGAACATTCCGTGGCATACTCATTCCTCTGACCGTCGTGGCCCTGGCCCAAATTTATTGCTTTGCCGCCCTCGTACTCGCCGGGCTCGATTTCGGGCTTATCGATATGGCAGTGCCTGGCATCATCACCATGATTACAGTTTGCGACGCTGTACACATGATGCACCGATTCGAAGAGAGCCTCCTCAGTGGTAAGAAACGCCATGGGGCGATATTAGAGATGATGGCCAGCATCGGCCCGGCCTGTTTCTTCACTTCTTTGACAACGGCGATTGGATTCCTTTCCCTGATCGTGGCCAAACACCCTGCGGTTCGCCTCTTTGGCATCAAGGCTAGCATTGCCGTTCTCATTGCTTTCTTAGCCATCATCACAGTGGTCCCGCTGATGCTGTCATTCTGGCCAATCAAAAAGGGTGTGCTTGCTCGTGTACCTGGATTCAGCAAATTGGCTTATGGCAAGCGCAAACTCACTTTCGCCGTTTTCGGAGGGGTTTTAGTTTTCGCCTTAGTTGGCATTGCTAGACTGAACGTAGACTCTCATTGGCTGGAAGAAATGCCAGAGCAAGAGCCCCTCATTCAAGACCTTGCTTGGTACGAAGACAACTTTAGCGGCATTATGACTTTCGATGTGAGAGTACGAGGAGATCTCACCCAAGCGGAGAACTTCAAAGCCCTTGAGAAGTTTCAAAAACGTATGCTCGAAGAAACGAGTGTCAACAAGTCAGAGTGCTACACCCATTGGCTGCGAGAAGTCACAGGGCAC
>WFTN01000058.1 GCA_015485455.1 Planctomycetota bacterium
AATGGCCAGAGGCTTGATTGATGAGCTGATTCCCCAAAGTCCCAATGATGCCAATCCTCTCGTCAATACGGTCAAATGAACGCATCATGACATCGAGCTCTCGCCCCATCTTCGTTTGCAAGTCTTCAGGCAATTCGACGTCCATTTCCATTTCTGCAAATCGTTCCTGAAACTCTTCATCCAGGACTTCCGAATCGGCGTTGTAGGCTAACTGCAAATCTTCCCACTCGTCCCCCACTGCCTCAATTGCTTCTAAGGTCTTCTGAATGTCACGGGTGCGCGTCTCAGTGAAAGCGGCGTCCGCCAATTCCGCCAAGTGGTTTTCTTGGCGATCCAGTCCTTTCGCCAATTGTTTTAGTCGCTTGCGGTAGGACGAAAGGATCTCAATGTGGCGCTCGAAGTACTCGTGGCTGAGCTGAGCTGATTCCCGAGATTCGAATTCATCGAGATAACTAGCGGTGGTGTCAATCGGCTCAGGCTCCGCTATTCTGACTGGGGGCGTGTTCTTCTTGGGGGGCGACTTCTTGAGGTTGTAGCCACACGATTCGCAGAACTTGGCCTTCTTGCTGACCGGGTTTCCACAACCGCCACAGTTTTTCTTCGCCACGCCTATTCCACCCAGTTGGTGCCATCCGGTCCGAATTCCTTCTTCCAGATGGGCACGGTTTTCTTCATCTCATCAATGAGCATCTGAGCGCAGGCGAAACCCTCAACCCGGTGAGGAGATGCAACCACCAAACCCAGACTTGCATCCCCAACATTGAGGAGCCCAACCCGATGCACAACGGCGACATGTTCGACGCCGTGCTTCATCATCGACACCCGAGCCACTTTTGCAAGCTCTTTAGCTGCCATTTCTTCATAGCAAGAGTAATCAATCGCTTCGACGGCATGACCATCCCCATGATCACGCACGACTCCCAGAAAAGTCAGCACTGCGCCACAATCCGGTTTGGTCAAGGCAGCCACATGCTCGCTGACATCGATCTTCTCTGAAGTGATTTGAATGATTGGCTCGTATTTCTTGGACATCTGGCTATCCTCCGCTCACCGGTGGCAAGAACGCCACTTCATCACCGGGCTCCAAGACATG
Source organism: Planctomycetota bacterium (assembly GCA_015485455.1). Taxonomy (GTDB): domain Bacteria; phylum Planctomycetota; family DRQF01; genus S139-23. The sequence continues at coordinate 1,094 of WFTN01000058.1, forward strand.
GTTGTTGTCGACATACTCCGTGTTGACGGCAATCATGCACGATTGGATCCTGGGAGCAGATGACGGAACGATGTCGGCGACCAAACATCTGAGGGCTTTGACGTCCAAACCCTCGGTAAATTCCTCAGGAAGGGCGATTCCAGCCAAATCTTCCGAGAAACGTCCAAGAAAACGAAAGTTGAGTTTCATGGCATCATAGTATTGCGGGACTCGTTTGGCTTCAATCGGCATGACCTTGAATCATCCACCGACGAGCCCGAAACCAGTGAGTGAGACAAGAGAAACCATGACACCAGGAACCCCAAAACCACTCAGTTTGGCTCAACTGCCCACACCAATCGAACGATTGGAGGCTCCATCATCCCGCTTGGGGGTCAATCTATTCGTCAAGAGAGATGACCTCACCGGCGGCATCACCAGCGGGAACAAAGTACGCAAATTAGAATATTCCCTGGCCCAAGCCCTGAGTGAGGGCTGCGACGTCATCCTCAGTTGTGGGGCGACACAGACGAATCACGGGCGGGCCTTGGCAGCTCTTTGCGCCCAACTCAATCTAAAATGCCAGCTGTTCCTATTGGGCGACAAATCCGATCAGCATTTAGGCAACCACTTGTTGACAAGGATTCTCGGAGCTCAAATCAACTACATCGACCTTCATCAATACAAGGATCGCCAAAAACTCTTTCAGCGGGCCAAACAAGACTGGCAACAAAAAGGCCACAAGGCATTCATGATTCCCACCGGTGCCAGCGATGCATTGGGAAGCTTTGGATATGTGAAAGCAGTGGAGGAAATTGCCCAACAGAGTTCTGTCGAATTTGATCACGTCGTCGTGGCCGTTGGATCAGGAGGCACCCTGGTTGGACTTGCCGTGGGTAACGCCGTCTTCGAACAAAACTGGAAAATCCATGGGATTACCGTCTGTGACGACAAGGACTACTTTGGCCAAGTTGCCGAAGAGATCCTTGACGGTCTCAAGAAGGAGTACCTACCTGAGCTCTCACTTTGTGTTCAAGATCTGAACTTCGTCGATGGTTTCAAAGGACGAGGATATGGGCGCAGTGACACAAGACTGCGGCGTCAGCTCATTCAGCTGGCCCAGGAATGCGGGCTCGTATTGGATCCGGTCTATACCATGAAAGCGTGGCAAGGGCTGGAATCATTAGTCGATCGATCTGTCATCCGCCCCGGTGAGAACGTACTCTTCATTCACACCGGTGGGACTGGGGGCCTCTTGGGTCACGGGGGCAACTTCGGAATTCAGGACTTCGAATCCTGAGATTTCGATGCGCCACACATGTTCTCCCACGGAAAACTCATTCGCTTCCAAGGAGATCTCGGTTTCCTTTCTGTCTCCAACGGTGATGACTAGGCGCTCAAATCGAGGCCAGCCCAAGTCTGCCAGGGTCTCCGAAATTTCGAGAAATTTCTCGCTTACTTCAACATCACCCCAACATTCGAACATCGTCTCCTCCACACGATTCCCATAGTGACGGAATGGCAACTCTCCAGCCATACGACAAAAAACCGTGGACGCTTTTTTCTCGTCGTGCAAACCGAATCCCCAACCCCGCTCCTTCTCTGCCATCGTCAGAATGGCATGGGGATAGGTCAATGAAGTCCAGAGAAGCCAAGAAGCAATTTGCTCCGAATGAATGCCAGGTCCTGGTGTTTGATGATCAGGCGGTCCAAGCCGATGGGAAGCTGAGTCAATCCCATGAGGCCAAAGTATGTTCTTTTCTCCATCCTTATGCCAAGTCGATTGTGGCTTGCCGTTGGCGTAAGCAATGAAGGTGGCAACGATCAATGGCCGCCCAACGAGCTGGCCATGACGCTTCTCAAAGACAAAAACACAACTCCCAATTGGGATCACGATCAATCCGCCCTCGGTCAGCATGGACACCAAATGTGTAGGGATCTCTGATGCGCCACAAGCCAGGACGATGCGATCATAGGGACCAGGACCAGCGCTTCCATCGGAGCCGTCAGCAGACCGTACTTCAATAGATGAAAGCCCCATTTCTTGTAAGCGGGCTGCTGTGGATTGAGCGATATCGTCCAAAACTTCCAAAGTAACAATCTTGGCTTGGGGGGCGCATCTGGCCATGAGTGCTGAGGTGTAGCCGGTGCCAGCTCCCAACTCCAAGATGCTCTGAGCGCCTGACAGATCAAGGGCTTCCAGCATGGTGCAAACGATTGAGGGTGTCGAGCAACTGGACTCAAACCAGCCTTCGTCGTTCTGGGCCGTGGTAACAGCTTGGTCTCGATAAGCGTGGCGAAGATCGACTCCAGGCAGAAAGGTGTGCCGAGGCGTCTGCAAAAGAGCATCGCGGACAAACTCGCTAACAACAAAACCCTTGCAGGTGAGAAACTCCACCATCAACTCATTGAGGACCTGCCCCATTGAGTCCGAACTGCTTTTCTCAAGTAAACGCTCGATCTGATGCCTCAATACAATATCCACGAAAGCCCCCCTGCTT
>WFTN01000059.1 GCA_015485455.1 Planctomycetota bacterium
TTGGAGTGAAGAGCTGGAAATCAACTTTCTTGGCAAAAGTCGCAGCTCGCCTCGCCCAAAAAGGATTTGCCCGTTCAGCATCTTTATAACCTCGCACCTGTTCATCGTAGACATCACCAAGAATCGAGCGAGACAAACTCTCAATCTCGCGGCTCGCACCAAAGTCTGCCCCGGCAAGCGCCATGGAGCTGAGGTCGCCCTTCAGGTCCAAAACGATACATGGGATACCCCCCAGAGCAGCTTCTTCTACAACAGACTTTGAGAGGACTGTCTTGCCAAAACCGCTGGCCCCGCAGACAAATATGTGGGTCATGAGGTCTTTGGGATCAAGAAAAGTAGCTTCACCAATCTTACGGTGACGCGACATTGAAGGAATGCTCTTATCACCTACGTAAAGGCCATCATTTGCCATTTTGGATTAAGTTCCTTGTTTCCTCTAATCGTGCTTGAAGTAGCTCGCTTCCGTCAATGACATCGCGTGCCAGGACTACGATATCATTGAGTACACTTTCCTGCTTGAGGATTCCGACTGCAATCATGAGATCCTCGATTAACTCTGATTCACAGATTCCCGCTTTCAGGGCACTCAATCCGAATCTTAGCGCCTGAGAATAATCGCCATCACGAAATCTCAGCGTCGAAATTAGCCGACTTGATATGGCGTCGTCTGGCAGCAAAGGCAAGAGTTCCTTGCACCGTTGGCCAAGATTGGCAGCAAGAAGGTAACTTGCTTGCGTTTGAATCAAGCCACCGGCAAGAGGCAAAGACTGCCGAAGCAATTCGACAAGGTTGAGTATCTTCTCACATTTTTCAGCCGGTACAGAAAATCGAAGCGCCGTCTCTGCCTGGTCAACAACCTGCATAGCAAATTCTTCGGCGACTTCGTCACATTGGGCAATCGCCTCATAAAGGGAAGTCAGGCACTTGTCATACTTGCCCGCCATTTCCTCGACTTGAGCACGCGTCATCAAGAGATCAGCGCTCAGCGGCCCTTCAGAGACAGCAAACATGCGCTCAGCCAAGACAAGATCTTGAATCTTGAATGCAAATCTTAGACCTCGTTTGAGATTCCATTCATTTGGCTGCCGTTGAATCAAAGCAAACTGCCTAACGCTAGCAGCCTGCCAATTTGCACTCTTAGCTGCTATGGCCACGAGAACCCCAAGCGCGACCGTGGGACGACAATCAGAATTCAGAGCAGACTCCGCAAGTTCGAGGGCACACTGTTCATCGCCTCTTTCAAATGCTCGCCAAGCCAACAACGCCCCTTCGCGCCTCTCGTCGACTTCTATTTTTAGTTTCTTGGCAATCTGAAGGGCTTTGTCAAACGCAACGATGGACCTCGTTTGACATGCAGCCATGAGCACTTCGGCAAGGAGGTCTCTGGACGGCAAGATATTGAATGCTTCGAATAGCGCATCAATCTGAACTTCGCTATTGGCATTTTCTTGTCCTTTTTGGCGAAGTCGAGCCACCCGAGCCTCTGGCTTAGTCTTGACAAGATTACGATCCAATATCCCGGCATCAGCAAGCTCATCGCGGAGTTGGACAAATGAACTCGCATGCGACGCCTCAAAATCAACAGCGCAAACAGCCCTCACCCAAGTGCTGGCAGGGCTTGGGTCACATCTTAAGTGCCACCCCAAGAATGGGCCATGCAGATGGACGTTCCGCGCGGTCCGATCATAGAACACACAAGTAACATTGAGATAACCGAAGAGATCAGGAACCGCTTCTTCCACTTTGCAAATGTAACCCAAGACTGCGTGAGATTCCTCATGATTTAGCTCCAATGAATTCACGCATTCTCCATGTGGTGTCCGCAATCGCACTTGCACTTCGGACGACAACTTGCGCGTACTCAAGACCGGAGAAAAACCGAACCGCGAAGCCATTGACTCGTACCGGTCGATTTCCTCGATCACGCGCCCGACATCAAAACCTTCAGATGTCGCAAAACACAGTTCAATGCTCTCAGAGTCCAAGGCCACGTACTCCCTCAGGCCTGGGAACGATTGAAGGCAATCGATTGCCTGCAAGGTCGAAGACCCCGAATTTATTTTTCTTGAGCAAGCCAGATTGCACCCACACCAAGACACAATTCTCGGCGACACTCCACCGAATAGTGGCCAATTTCCGAGCGAACCCACTTCCACTACGAACGAAGCAATCGATCTTCTCTATTGAAAATGGAAGCTCGCCAGCAGTAATTC
>WFTN01000060.1 GCA_015485455.1 Planctomycetota bacterium
CCCCCAACGGTGAATTTTGCGATTCAGGACATGGGCGCTCACAGCACGCTCCTTCTGTTTCGGTTCGAAATCTGTCGAAATTTGTTGGCGATTCTCCCGATCGCGCTCAAATTCCACCAAAAGCCGCCCATAAATCAATGCCTGAGTAAACATTTCATTGACCTTCCTCAGCTGGCGGTATGGAATGGACGACCTGGCAATTTTGACGACCACCATTTTGGATGCACACCATGCAGAGAATTCTTCAGATCTCCTATCTTCTTTTCGGGCTACTTTTGACGTTCAGTCCCTTGGAAGCGCAAGACAGCAAGAAAACAAAGACCAAGACGGCCACAGTGAAAGACGAATCTCCTCTCAAGAGCGAAGATATGAATTCGTTGCGCTGGCGAAGTGTTGGGCCTGCTGTCATGGGTGGACGCATTACATCTTTGGCAGTCAACGAATCCGATCCGAAAATGTGGTGGGCGGGAACGGCAGCAGGTGGATTGCTGAAAACCGTCAACAACGGGACTACTTTTGAATATCAGTTTCAAAACGAAGCTCGCTCATCCATTGGGGACGTAGCGGTTTCCAAGTCGAACCCGGAGATTGTCTGGGTTGGTACGGGGGAGGCAAATCCACGTAATTCAGTTTCTTGGGGAAACGGAGTCTACAAGTCTGTTGATGGCGGTGCGACTTGGCAACATATGGGCTTGGATCAGACATTCCAGATTAGTTCTGTACGGATTCATCCCTCGGACCCGGACACCGTTTACGTGGGGGCTTTGGGGCGACTTTGGGGACCCAATGAACAGCGGGGTCTTTTCAAGACGACTGATGGTGGTGTTACCTGGAAGAAAATCCACTACATCAACGACGAGACCGGTGTCATCGACATTCAAATGAACCCAAAGGACCCCAAAATACTTTTGGTTGCAACTTACGAGCGTAAGCGGGATGGCTTCGATGGCAACGCGCCGGTGAAGAAGTGGGGAGAAGGTGCCGGGCTTTACCGTACTGAGGATGGAGGTGAAACTTTCTCTCAAATTACTGAGGGCATGCCAAGTTGCAAAATTGGTCGGATTGGTTTGGAGTTCTATCGTAAAGATCCCAATATTGTCTACATGGTCCTGGAATCAGAGAAGATGGGCAAGGAACCCGCCAATGCCCCTTACATGGGAATCACCGGTGAGAATGCTGATGTCGGGGCTCGTCTTTTGTCTGTTGTGAAAGGTGGCCCCGCTGCCATAGGCGGCTTGGAAAAGGATGACATTGTGCTGCGTTTAGGCGATGTCACTGTTCATTCCTACAAGGAGCTTATCGCTCAGATTCGTCGCCACAGCGCCGGAGAATCGGTGCAGTTGGAAGTTTCGAGGAATCGTAAGAGCCAACTGCTTACAGTTGCTTTAGGAAACAAGCCCAAACCCAAGAAGAACGCCAATCGACGAGGCCGCAATCGCCAATCTTCTAATCCTTTCGGTGTGCGTTTGGGAGGGCAAGCTGCCAACCTGCAAGGACAGCAAGGAGGTGAGAGCGAGCATGAGTACGGAGGTGTTTACAAGTCGACGGATGGTGGGAAGTCGTGGGCGCGCATCAATTCAGTTAATCCTCGCCCCATGTATTTTAGCGAAATCCGCACAGATCCTAACGATGACAAGTATCTTTGGCTAGCAGGTGTTTCTCTTTACAAATCTCGTGACGGCGGGGATACGTTCACTGGAGATGGCGCCCCCAGAAGCGTTCATGTTGATCACCATGCCCTCTGGATCGATCCCGCAGATGGGCGCCATATGATCCTGGGCAACGACGGCGGTCTCTATGTCACCTATGACCGTGGGCTCAACTGGGATCATCACAACCATGTGGCTATCGGTCAGTTCTATCATGTGACCGTGGGCCCAAGGCGGAACTACAAGATCTACGGCGGCCTCCAAGACAACGGAAGTTGGGGCGGTCCCAATCGGGTTCGTTCCGGGTTGGGGCCGATCAACGAAGACTGGATCAAAATCGGTGGTGGTGACGGCTTCGTTTGCCGCGTCGACAAGGAAGATCCAGATCAGATTTACTACGAAAGTCAAAATGGTGGTATGGGGCGCCGAAACTTGCTGACCGGTGCTCGTGGCAGCAATCGTCCCCGTCCCTCCAGAAGAGGTGGGGCTTCAGCGAAAGGAAAGAAGGGCCCCCGAGAGAACTACCGTTTCAATTGGCGCACTCCTTTCATTCTGTCGAACCACAATTCACGTATTTTCTACACAGCAGGCAACAAGGTCTTCCGCTCCCTTGATCGTGGAAACAAGATGGAAGCGATTTCTCCAGAGATTACCGCCACGAAGAAGGGGAGCGCCACAGCACTCGCTGAGTCCCCGAGAGATGCCAAGGTCCTCTACGTTGGTACTGACGATGGTGCCTTTTGGCGCACTCAGAATGGTGGGCACACCTGGGAAAATCTCTTTGTCCCATTCACGGGAGGCGATTCTTCCATCGCTAGGAAGCTGGTGCCGTTAAAGAAAGAAAAGAAAATCGTTGTCGCGGCTACCAACCCAGAAACTGGTGTGGAAACAGTTGCATCTCTGCGGGTCTCCAAGAAGAAAGCAAAGGGCAAGAAAGCGAAAGTTGCCAAGAGAAAGAGGATAAGCAATCTTCCCACCATGGTCCCAGGACGGCGTTGGGTGAGCCAGATTGTTGCTTCCCGATATAAGACATCGCGGGTTTATGCCACATTTGACGCTCACCGTTCCAATGACGATCGTCCCTATCCTGTGGTCAGCGAGGACTATGGGACCACTTGGCGCTCCATTCGAGGAGATCTGCCGAAGGACGTAGGATCCACCCGAACCATAGCGGAAGACATTGTTAACCCGAATATTCTCTACTTGGGCTGTGAATTCAGTGCATGGTTGTCAATTGATCGTGGTCTCCATTGGGCTAAGCTCAATTGCAGTAATTTACCAACCGTTCCCGTCCATGCTTTTGCTCAACACAAAGAATCTGGGGAGTTAGTGGCCGGTACTCATGGGAGGAGCTTGTGGATTCTTGATGTCAGTGCAATTCGTCAATTGACCCCGGAAAAAATCGCTGAGGCGGGCCATCTCTATCAGCCTTCTACGGCGATTATTTGGCGTTCTGATCCCAGTAAGGGCAGCACAACTCGCCGATTCGTTGGGGAGAATCCTCCCTCTGGCGCTCAGATTACCTATTCGTTGGGCAAGAAAGCGCGAGCTGTAACGCTGACGATTAAAGACGCCGGTGGCAAAGTCGTCACCACCCTTGAAACCAATTTGTCCAAGGGCATACATCAAACCAACTGGAACTTGCGGGGTGCTCCTCGCAGTCGGACAGCGGATGGTCGAGAAATCCCCATGCGCTTCCGCAGGCGTTTTGCCCCACGGGTGAAACCGGGAGAGTTTACCGTTGTCCTCAACGTTGATGGCAAAGAAATGAGTCATTCTTTTACTGTTGAGATTGATCCCGAGAACCGAGACGAAACTTGGCTTGAACACGAGTTCGAAGCTGAAGTCATGGAAGCCATGGAAGGGGAAGAAGGCGGCGATGAAGGAGACGACAATGCTGACCTGCTTCAGGACTAGAAAACCGGGCCTTTGATAACCGAACGTCCAATTGGCCTGTTTCTGTGGGTTTTCTGTGCTTACTGGGAACCCACAGAGGCTTGAATTGGCGAAAGCGGCCCAAGAGCAAGAGCGTCATCTTTATGGCGGAATGGTAACGAAAGCGAATCGTTCTTTTGGCGAAAACCATCACTTTAGTTTCCTATAGGTTTCTCTGACCCCTTTTCTGCTTTGTGTTTCGCTTTAGCGCTTCTTTGTTGGCGAGCAGCGGCGATTGCTTCCGGGGTGGTTTTGATTGTCAGTGTGAGCCGATCGGAGCTGCCCCCGGCGTGAAAGCGTCTTTGGCCGGTGAATGGCACTTCTATCTCTCCGATACGCAAGTGAACGGTGAAATCTCCTTTGGGGACGGAGATTGTGCAGGAGCCGTTGTAAACCGTGCCTGGATAACTCAACCCATTCTCGAACATCAGGACCAATTGAAGGTCTGACCCTAAGCCTTCGGCGATATGTCCCTCGATGGTACTCGTCACACGCAGGAAACGGTGGAAAACGAGCTCTTGCGATATACCGGTATTCTTAAGTTCTTCTGGCGAGTAGAACAGAACGTGGGCTTTGAGGTCCTTTGCTTTCACAGGAATTGCTACGGTCACTTTTCCGTCCTTTTGGATTCGACCGTGCCCGATAATCTTGCCTTCAGCATTGCTGATACTGACCTGTCCTCCAATTGGTTCTTTTTCGACGTCAAGGCAATAAAAGGTAATGGTTCTCAGTTTTCCCCTCATGTCGAGGGGGTTTAACCTTGGGTCTGTTGACGTTTCTCCTCCTCGAATGATGACGTCAGTAAACTCGATGGCTTTTTTGCCGGTCATTTCACAAGTGACCGTGTAGCTTCCCTCTGGGATTTTCCAGGGTGTCAGGAAACTTCCGTCCTTATTTGGAACCATGAGCGTCACGTTTGGCTTGGTGTTGATCTGAAATGAGAATGAGTCGAGGGGCACATTCAAGTCAGCGATGACTCTTCCCGAAAAAAGACCACCTGTTGGAACGATAATTCTTATTCCTGTTGCCCCCATGGTGTATGGCTGAGACAAGGTGAAGTTATATCCATACTTTCTAGCAGAGATGCGAAACTCGGGAACATTTAGGTCGGTTACAATTCGAAAGTGACCATGCTTATCCGTGTGGTATGTCTCCCCAGGAATGAGTTTCGATTGGCCCCCTTGGTCATCGAAGATGGACACCATCGCCTCCCCGAATGGTTTCCCCGTGGTATCGACCACGATTCCTGAGGCGAGAAGCTGAGTCTTCTTCAAACGGACATCGCCTAAATTGATGAGGTGTTCCCAAGGGGGAGTGGGCAATTTCACTGAGGCTTTTCCGTCCCCAACAAACTCTAAGAGCACCAATGTTTCATCTATATTTAGGGCCGACGTCAATTCGAAGCTGACAACACCATTCTCATTCGAATTAACACGAACCTGCCTCGAAAGCATGGGAGCGACTCCCTGTATGCGTTCACAGATACGAATAGTGGAATTGGACAATGTTGAGCCGTCGCTTCCTATGATTCGTGCTTTGACAATGGGTCCATTCGAGTGGTCGAGCAGGGTGATGTCTCCGAGGTCTGCCACCGGCCACTTAGCATTTTGAGGCCAGCGAATTTTGCCGTGGGAGGTGACATGTCCGTCCTGATCATGAAGTTCGAAGACAATGAATGTCTGAGGATCCACATCGTCTTGACTGGCATCGAGTATGAGTTCAACCCTTCCTTCAACTCCTGTTTTTGTCTGGTGCTGGCTGACCGGGATGGGCTTGTTGGTGTTTGCCCTGGACATGTAGCGTTCCGGGCTTGGCAATTCTTGAACACGGATGAGAGAGTTTTCCGCCACAAACATATTGCTGTCATGAAACAGTCGAGCTTTGATTTTCCATGTGGTGTGCTTGCTGAGAGTGATTGGGGTATTCTCTTGTGAGGCGGGCTTCTCCTCACGTTGCTTTACTACACCTTGGGGGATGCTCTGACTTAGTTGGTCGACGGGGTTACCTGCGGCGGGCTGAAGGGTTTGCTTCTTATCTTGGAGGCGGGGCTCTGCTTGCCTAGGGAGCAGTAGGAACCAGCAGATGATTGGGAGGGCTATAAGTCCCAATATCCACACCAGTCGACGATCACTTTGAACTGCCATGACAATACCCCTTCAGACTCATCCAAGCTCCTCTTGATCTTACGTGGTCATGTCGCTCAGCAAAGAAGTAATCGTCGGATTTGTCGTGGATTGGGCCAACAATGGAGGTCAAATCGTTTTGTCTACGAATGTGTTCGGCGGTTGAAGCAGAGGGTGGGCCCAATGCACACCCAGGAGGCTTCAGGGTTGTGTGGCCGTCCACCTAACTGATGTGAAAGACAAGGTGCAGTTGTCCAGGCAGAGTCCCATAGGAGATGAGGTCGTGGGAAGTTCTACGATCATGGTCTCGTCCAGGAAAATTTGCAGCTTTTTTTTTCTTTGCTGCGCTGCCAAGTGCAGTCCCTTGGCTTCTTTGTTGACCAGGAAGATACCTTTGTGGCTTGGGATCCAGGCGCCGTTTCTAAGGATGTCAATCTTCCATCTGCCGTTCTCAACCAACAACACGGTATAGTTCTTTGGGTCTATGAAGTGCAGGAGAAGACCTCCGCGCCAAGGGGTGCCTAATTGGGGGATGACCAATTGGGCTTCGAAAGATTGACAGTGCTTCTTGGTACGGCACATGCTGACGACGCCAGCGAATCCCCGCAGATGTTGCTTTGCCCGGCCTTCCCATTGGTTGAAGACTTGTTTCATGGGTTCTTGATGGCCACGTAACCAAGCGACGATTTCTTGTTTTGTCTTCTTGCTGTTCCCAATGATCTGGCGCAGAAGTGTCTTGGCCGGTTTTAAGTCATTGAGATGTTTGCTGATTTTGGCCCATTTCTTCTTGGCTTTCTTATTCGGGCGGCAGAGCCAATGGACAAGAGCCCATTGCTCTGCTCGATCACTTTGGTTCATGGATGAAACCATGGCGCCCAAATCGTAGTCAGGGTGGCTCATGATTTTGAGGGCCCGAGCAGGAAAATCTTTTAAGCTGATGGTGGGAACGGCTCCCAAGACCAAGGTGGCTCCGTCCCATTGATGGCGAGAGAGGTATTCTGTGATTCCTTCTATGAACCAAGCGTCGTGAGGCGTGTGATTTTTCGTGCTCGACAGAAAATGGAACTGATGGACGCATTCGTGAATGAGGAGTTGTCGGGTGTAGTAAACCGTAGGCTGGCGATATTGGAAAACGGTTTTGAGGGGAGGCCAATAGTAACCCCCAGCTCCAGGGCCCGGAGGGGTGACCTTTTGCTT
>WFTN01000061.1 GCA_015485455.1 Planctomycetota bacterium
CGGTCATTCCCCGTGACAATCCCATGACCCCAGCCAAGATTGAGCTGGGGCGTCAGCTTTACTTCGATGTCCGTCTGTCCCAGGACAACACGATTTCCTGTGCTACTTGTCATCATCCTGACATGGGATGGGCCGATGCTGCTCCTGTCTCCACCGGGATTCGTGGACAAAAAGGTGGACGGAGTGCTCCTACGGTGCTCAACAGAATCTTGCACCCCATTCAATTTTGGGATGGTCGGGCCAAGAGTTTGGAGGAGCAGGCTTTGGGGCCAATCGGAAATCCGATTGAGATGGGCTTCAGTCCTGAGGAAGCAGCCCAGAAGCTGAATGGCATCGAAGGGTACAAGATCCAATTTGAACGTGTTTTCGGCAAACCCGCTGATCCCGATAGTATCGCCAAGGCTATTGCCACCTTCGAAAGAACTGTCATCACCGCCTCAGCCCCCAATGATTGGTTCGTGGCTGCCAAACCCTGGGTTGACTATGAACTGACCGAGGCCGACAAGGGGAACAAACGCCTCATGGAGAAACGAGATCGGGCCCTGGCAGGTGCGAAAGCGAATCCTATGAGTGAGGCCGCCATCCGGGGGCGGGTTCTCTTCTTTGGCAAGGCTGAGTGCAGCCTTTGTCATGTGGGGGAGAACTTCACCGACGAGCTCTACTGGAATCTTGGGATTGGCATGGATAAGGCCAAGATCGACAAAGGACGAGAGGACTTTACCAAGAACGAAAAAGACCGTGGTTTCTTTCGAACTCCGACATTGCGCAACATTAGCTTGACCGCACCTTACATGCACGATGGCAGCCTGAAGACACTCCACGATGTTGTTGAGCATTACAACAAGGGTGGCACACCCAATAAGTGGTTGTCTAAGGACCGCATCCGTCCATTGAATCTGACAACAGAAGAAGTAGAAGATGTCGTTCAATTCATGTCACAGGGGCTGAGTGGTCCGCTCCCTGAGATCAGGATTCCCTATCTTCCTTAGTGGGGCTTTGACTGCCTTGGGTCTTGGAGCAGATTCAGGGTAGTAGAATCATTTTGATGGCGTTGGATGCTTGGACCGTCGGAGTCGTTTCAAAGAACTGAAGGTAAATTTCCTGGCCCGCTAATGGTGGGTAGGATCTGGATAGATTACCAACAGTGAACTCTCCAGCGGCGTTGGCTCCTAGAGTCCCCAAGGTCAACAAATTGATTGAGTCGATGGCCACCAAGAGATCAACTCCTAAGATCGGGAGGTCGATGGACGCTAGGCTGGCTACGATCAGTCCTAAGGCTCCGGGCGTGGCACCAGTACTGCGGTAGTTGCCGATGAAGTGGTTGGGGTTGCTTTGTCGAGGCCACCATTCCAAGTCGAGAGCAGGGGGAGTTCCGGAGGATGAGTAGATCTTTTCAGTCGGTGGTGTTCCTCCTAAGAAGAGCCTTGTCTCGCCGTCGTTTTCTGTGTTCGGATCGTTGTCAAAGAGAATTGAGCTGGTGGCCACATCGCCAAATCCATCACCATTCACATCCCCGATTCCTGCGATGTCCATGTGTTTTGGTTCTGAAACGTCATGGCCGTCAATCACCGAAATAAGAGAGCCGTCGGCACCGGAGTAAATGAGCAGGGCAGCGTTGCTGTGATGGAATGCTGGTTGCAAATGATCAAAGGCTAAGTCGTTGACCCCGTCGCCATTGACGTCACCAACGCAGGCAACCATGGACGCTATTTTCCCGTTGAAGGCGACGTTGTCGAAGGAAAAGAGTGGGGCCCCATCGATCCCAGAATAGACCCGTGCCCGTCCGGCTTTTTGGACCCCAGCGGAAGCCGTTGAAACGGCAAAGTCAGGTTCGGCAATCAGCACATCGGCAAAGCCGTCGTTGTTGATGTCACCCAGGCCAGCCACTCTTGAACCCAAGAGACCTTGGTTGGAACCGGTGAACTCATGAATGAGAGAACCATCGGAACCGGAGAATACTTGGGCACGACCAGAGGTGACAGGGCCTCCATAAAGAGGTTGACCAATCAAGATGTCATCGATGCCATCGCCATCCACATCCAAGGCGTTGGCAAGAGACGCCACCAACATTGTGCCCACTGGGTCATCAATGGTGCGGAACAAAGACCAATCTGCCCCGGAGTAGATCAAGACATGGCCATCGAAGGCTGTACCGACACTGAAACGCTCTGCAATGGCCAGTTCCGCGATGCCGTCCCCATTGAGGTCTCCCAAATTAGCCAAGTCGACGCCGGTGCTGGCCCCGGGAGTTCCCACGATGGTTGCCAAAGCTGAGCCATCGAAACCTGAATAGACTTGAACAGCGCCGTCGAAACCACCGATTGTACCGTTGGGAATTGCTACGACACTGACGGCGACATCGTCATGGCCATCGCCATTGACATCGCCCATGCCACAAGCCGCATGGCCAAAGTCGCTGTATTGTGATGTGTTGTAAACCGATCCGAATTACTGATGAATGATGGCCCCATCGACACCGGAGCGAAGAAATACAGTCCCCGTATTCAGAGACGCTGGCCCGTTCCAATTGGCGCCGATGGGTGGCATGGAAACGATGAAGTCGGGGATGCCGTCGTTGTTGACATCGCCTGCCCGATGAACCTGCGTCCCAGGGGCATAAAGAACACCTGTGTCTTTGTGGCGGAACCGGGTGGTAAACAAAGACGCGCGGGCGGGTTCTGGGTTTGGCGTGGGCCCTGATCCTTGGGGATAAGGGGTGGGCAACTGGGCTCCCAGCCAAGAAGCGACGACGAAGCTCAGGATGAAAGCACCAAGGGCCCATGGGTTTAAATTCATTTTCGGCTCTGCCAATGACTTGAGGTGGAAGCTCCGACAATAGCAGATGCCTAGGGAATCGCCGAGCAACTCCCATTTTGCGGTCATTTCAGGTCTTAGAGCACGGCAATGCCTTCAATCTCGATGAGGACATCCTCTTCGTAGAAACGGGAGATCTCTACCAAAG
>WFTN01000062.1 GCA_015485455.1 Planctomycetota bacterium
GACAGGTGCCGACGTCCGATTCGACTTCGCGTCGGCGAAGGAGGAAGCGGACAACGTTTCTTTCGGGCGCGCTGATCGAGCCCTCTTGCGGGTCATGAGAGACCCACCCCAAGACTTCCACGGTATCAACAAACTGACCCCATCTTTGCTCTATGAAGCTCCCCAAAAGAGCTCCACTCCCGAGCCCAACTGACCCCCGAAACCAAGATCGCTCCCCCTTCCTTGGGAGCCTGCAACCGAGAAAAAAAGCTGCTGTTGTCTTAAGCAACGGGGTGTCGCAATTCACCACAACAGTCTGAAGAAACCGGTGCTGCGGATCGCAACACCACACCCCATAAAGTACTTGTTTCGAACCAGTTATGGCTATTCGCGAAATTCTTTCCGCTTTGGCACGGCCCTTGTAATTGGATGATTGGGCGCAAGGACCCGCTTCGATTAGGAACCACAAGCATGACAGCGAAAAACTTTCTGACTGACGGGAAAATAAGGGGTGATCGATCCCTTTGGCTCCTGGGTGCGGCGGCCCTGGCGGTCTGTGCCTTTCTGGCGGCCGGGCTCATTGTCGACAAAGACGAAACCCGGGCCCCAGAGTTAGCAACAGCCCAACCTGTTGACGGTCAGGTTTCGTTGAAAGAAGGTGCCACCGAAGACGCTGACCCCAAGGTAGCCAAACAAGGGGGATGGCGAAGCAAGCGAACGGCAAAGATGCCAAAGGGCCCGGGTGTTGGCTCCATCTGGAAAACCATGGGTGGCCTCGTTGTGGTGCTGGTGTTGGTTTTCGCCCTGGCTATCTTTTGTTCAAGGCTTCTCAAAAAGGTCCGCATGCGGCCTCAAGGGGACAAGGTCTTAGAACTCATTGATGTCATTCCTTTAGGCCCCAAGAAACAAGTCTTCGTCCTAAGTGCCTATGGCCGCAAACTCATTGTTGGCGCGACCGCCGATTCCATGAACGTCTTGTCTGAATTTGCTGCGGACGAAATCGAAGCAGGTGAAGCCATCGTCCCAGAGTCCTTCTCAGAGAAGCTCACTAAGAACATGGCCCGACATACTCGCCCCCTTTCAACCATGGAATTGGAGGCATGATGCTTAAACAACACCTGCTCCTGGCTCTCTTTGCTTGTTTCTTCATCGGCGGCTTTCCCACTTTAGCCGAAGCGCAGATAACCGATGACCCAGCAGAAATCGCAAGCCCAGAAGATGAAGCGGCCAGTGCTGAGAGTTCTTCTCCTCTAGATGATTTCGAAATGGGTACATCGATGAAAATCGTTCTTGTGCTCACGGCGTTGGCGGCGTTGCCAAGCATCTTAATGACCGTCACGGCATTCACGCGCATCATCATCGTCTTGTCCTTCGTGAGAAAAGCGCTTTCAATTCAAGACATGCCACCCAATCAAATCGTCATCGGCATGGCTTTGTTTCTGTCGATTGCTGTCATGCAACCGGTCTTCGAAGAGATCTACACTAAGTCCGTGTCACCCTACATGGACAACGAAATCGAATTGGGGGATGCGGCGACAAAGGCCCACGATGTCATGCACGGATTTCTCATTCGCCATGCGAAGGAAGATGAAATTCAACTATTCTTAGATGTCACCAAGGCCGAAGTGCCTGAGACAATCCAGGATGTGCCTATCACTGTCTTAATTCCAGCCTTCACCCTGAGTGAGCTGAAGGTTGCTTTCAAGATGGGATTTCTTGTCTACATCCCCTTCCTCATTGTAGACATGGTGGTAGCCAGTCTCCTCTTAGCGATGGGCATGATGATGCTGCCCCCGGTTATCATCTCAACACCCTTCAAAATTCTCCTTTTCATTATGGTCGATGGCTGGTCTTTGGTCATCGGATCCCTCATGGAAAGCTTCCAGGTTGTGGCATAGAGAGGTCGCATTGTCATGGATGAAAGTTACGTCGTTCTTATTGCCAGAGAAGCCTTTATCACCGCGATCTCCGTCGCTGGGCCTGCCATGTTGGTGGGTATGGGTATCGGTATTCTCATGGCGATTTTTCAGGCCATCACCAGTGTTCAAGAACAAACATTGACGATGATTCCGAAGATCATCGCTGTAGGGCTCACCATTGTTTTCATGATGCCCTACATTCTCAGAACCTTGGGCACATTCACAACCGACGTCTTTCGGGCGATGGTTGATGCAGCTCTGTGAAAGGATGAATCTTGGAGTTCTTTGAAGAGAATGTGAGATTCATTGTTCTGCACTGGGTTCGTTGCCTTGCGCTCATAGGACCACTGCCGATTTTCGGTCAAGGTGGTACGTCCAGAATGTCGCGGGTTGGGTTGGGGGTTGCTCTTGGAACGGTTCTGGCCTTCCTTTCAGACATCGATTCTTTTGTCGACCCCGGCCCAACCCTGTTTTTGGTGGTCATCGTCATGAAGGAGGCCATGCTCGGTCTCGTCCTCGGTTACATCGTGTTGATTTCGTTTTCGACGTTGCGCGTTTGTGGCCACATCATTGGCGAAGGCATGGGATTCAATATGGCAAGTATTCAAGATCCGATCACGGGGGTGAGCTCTCAGTTGATCGCTCACCTTTTTGAGTCTGTAGGCATGATGCTGTTCTTCATCACCAAGGGTCATCATGTCCTCATCAAGGCCTTAGCTGCTTCCTTCGCCATCTACCCCGTCGGCCACTTTGAACTCGATAGGGAGTTAGTGGGAGCCGTCGTGTTGTTCTCATCTGGTTTATTCGCTTCCGCCTTGCAAGTAGCGGCGCCAGTCTTTGTCGCTCTTTTCGCCATCGCGGTGGCCTTAGCCATTGTTGCTCGCGTGGCACCTCAACTGCAGGTTATGCAATTTGCCTTTCCCGCAAAGATCTTGACTGGATTGGTGTTGCTTGTGTCAACGTTTCATGTTTTCGCCCCCTCGATGCAAATGGTATTCGACGATTTGGAGGTCTTCTTGTTCGAGATGTTCGAACAACGGTAATGCTGATTCATGGCTGATAGTGCACAAGAAAAAACCGAACAGGCAACCCCGAAGAAGTCCAATGATGCGGCTAAGAAGGGGCAGATTGCCTACTCCAAGGAGATCACAGGTGCAGTGCTCTTCCTCTTCGGTATTGTCACCATTCGTGGCATTGGCGACACCATTTTCGCCGCTCTTTCGGGTCGTTTGGTTACGAATTTCCAATTGCCATTAAATGCCTTTTCAGAGCAAGACCCAAACGACTATCTCGCATCCATGGCAACGGAGGTCTTGTCAATTGTCGGGCCTGTCTTTGCCGTTGCATTCGCCATCACCTGGGTTCCTGGTCTACTGCAAACGAAACTTCAGTTAAGTGCCAGTAAGCTCAAACCCGAAATCGGGAAACTTAACCCAATCAAAGGCGTGAAGAAGCTCTTTTCACTCAACAGCGTCGTCAGCACGATTCAGAACCTAGTCAAGATGTCCCTAGTAGGCATCGTGGTGTGGGTGACCATCGCTGGGGCAATGCCCAAGATCCTTCGGCTCTCCGGCGCTCCTTTGGGAGAGGTGGTTGATGTTATTCTCGATCTCATGTTCTTAATGGGATTCCGCGTTGCAGGAGGCCTAGTTGCCGTTGGCATCATCGATACTTTCTATCGCATTTGGAAGCACAAGAAAGACCTCATGATGTCGAAAGAAGATGTCAAAGAAGAGCGCAAGAGTTCAGAAGGCGACCCCAAGATCAAGGCGAAGATCAAGTCAATTCAACTGGGATTGGCATTGCAACGAATGCAACAGGATGTGCAAACCGCTGATGTTGTTGTTCGGAATCCGACCCACTTCGCCGTAGCTTTGAAGTACGACCGAGAGGCAGGGACATCACCTCAAGTGGTGGCCAAGGGACGTGGCCACATGGCTCTCCGGATCATTGCCATCGCAGAAGAAGCCGGAGTTGAAGTGGTGGAGAACCGGCCCTTAGCCAGGGAACTTTACCGCAGCGTCGAACTCGGCGAGCAGATTCCAGAGAGGCTGTTCAAAGCAGTCGCTGCGGTTCTCGCCTTCGTCTTCAAGAAGAAACAAAAACGAACACATACGCAGGTCGTCTAGACCCTGCAATCACCGATGGATATTGACACATGGCAGACTTAAATAAGAAGAAGGACGGGCTGAAGAGCGAAGTGGCATTGGGTCTTGGCGTAATGGCCATGATCTTTGTCTTGATCGTACCTCTACCTCCCATCGTTCTGGACGTGTTCATCGCCATGAACATTGCCTTCGCCACCCTTCTTTTGTTGATCACTCTGAGTGCTCAAGAATCTCTTGAGCTTTCCAGCTACCCGACTCTTCTGTTGCTGACGACTCTATTCCGATTGTCATTGAACGTCGCGTCGACTCGACTGATTCTTCTGAAGGGGCAAGCGGGAAATGTGATTCAAGCGTTCGGGGACTTCGTTGTTGGGGGCAACCTTGTCGTCGGCGTGGTGATTTTCTCGATTCTGGTGATCATCCAGTTTGTTGTCATCACCAAAGGTTCCAACCGAATTGGCGAGGTTGCTGCGCGTTTCACCTTGGATGCCATGCCAGGTAAACAAATGGCGATTGATGCCGATATGAATTCTGGACTGATTGACGAAGCAGAAGCACGGGTTCGTCGGGAGAAGATTTCGGAGGAGGCTGAATTCTATGGTGCCATGGATGGTGCCGGTAAGTTTGTTCGAGGAGACGCAGTAGCTGGCCTCATCATTACTTTCATCAACGTGCTCGGTGGCGTCATCATTGGTTATGCCGACAATATGCCCATTGTAGACGCCCTAAAGAAGTATAGCATCCTAACAATTGGTGACGGTTTGGTGAGTCAAACACCTGCCCTTATCATCGCCATTGCCGCCGGTATCTTGGTAACGAAAACATCAAGCAAAAGGCAGATGGCCGATGAATTCGGTATCCAGCTTTTCAGCAACGACCGTGCATTGGGCATCTGCGCCTTTGTTCTATTCATCATGGCCTTGGTGCCTGGATTTCCGAAGCTTCCATTCTTTGCCATCTCTGTTGGCATGCTGATGGCGCGCAGGCGTATCATCAAGAGACGCGAAGAGGAGGCAGCGGAGCCAAGTGAAGCAGATTTGGCCTCGGAAGCTGATGAAGATGGGCCAGAATTAACCGCTGAAACCTTAGGTCGCCTTCTCCATGTCGATCGCATGGGGATTGAGATCGGTTATCGATTGATCCAAATTGTCGATGCTGACAAAAAGGGTGGTTTGCTCGATCACATCGGCATGGTGCGCAAGCAGTTCGCCAAAGAGCTGGGCATTATCATTCCGCCAATTCGGCTGCGGGACAACTTATCCATGGATGCCAATGGTTATCGCATTCTCTTGAACGGCCAAGAAGTTGCCCAAGGGATGCTCTATCCCAATCACCACCTAGCCATGAACCCAGGGACGGTCACTGAAGAAATTGACGGCGTTCGTGGTCTCGACCCAACTTTTGGAATGCCGGCAGTCTGGGTTCGTGACGAACAAAAAACCGAAGCGGAGATGCTGGGCTACACGGTGGTTGACGCCATCAGTGTGATGGTCACCCATTTGACGGAGACGATTCGCGCCAATGCCTCAGAAGTATTGACCCGAGAAGATGTTCAGTCTTTAGTGGACCGCATTAAAGAAGATGCCCCGACTGTCGTTGGTGAGTTGGTGCCTGACGTTCTTGGGCTCGGAGAGATTCAAGGCGTACTACAAAACCTTCTCGGTGAACGTGTGCCGATTCGCAATTTGCCAGTGATTCTTGAGGTCCTAGCGGATCACGGGAAAAAAATTAAGGATGTCGAGCAACTGACGGAGTTTGTCCGTCAACGTTTGGGGCGAGTGCTCTGCGAAATGCACGGTGACAAGGAAGGCACAATTGCTTGCATCGTCGTCGACCCGCATCTGGAGGGGGCCATCGAGCAAGAGCTTGTTGGTCAAACCACCGGCGCCATGTCAGCTGGGTCTCTCCAGAAGATTCAGGAGAGCGCCTCCGAATGCTATGGCGCAGCGATGCAAGAAGGCAAAGAGGCCGTCATTCTCACCCGCGCCACCACCAGGCGCTACATTGCCGATATGCTGACCGGCCTCAAACCCCGCATTCCCGTGCTTTCCTTCAACGAGATCACGGCGGCCAAACGAGTCGAGCCAGTTGGTCAAATTTCAATAACACCCAGTGAGGAGAAAACACCTCTTGAGTTGAGTGCATGAAAATGCCGATAGATTATGCAGAGAGAACCCCTTTTGCACAGGGAAACGAGAGTGAGTGAACAGTTAGAACAACCCGAAGCCGATCAAATCGACAGTGAAACAGCCCAGGAAGAAGTGGTTGAGGAGACAAAAGAGACCTCTCCACCCAAGATTTCTGGAGCCCACGCTATTGGCAAACTTGCCGGGGCAAGCGTCGCTATTCCCACCGCGGCCATTGTTTTTTGCGTGGCTGCTATGGC
>WFTN01000063.1 GCA_015485455.1 Planctomycetota bacterium
GATCCATTGGCGCCGAAACAGAATTCTCAGTCGCCGTTGCTAAGCACCACAGTTGCTTCCGTCTCCTATTTGGAAGATGTACCCGAAGCTGTTGAAGATATCCCGGCGTTCGATGCCAAGCTCAAAAGTGTGTCGGTTTTGGCCGGGGATGACATTCAGACCGATGAACGACAGGCTGCTTTGGTGAAGATGCGTGGTGGTGGCACCGTCTTTGTGAAGCCCTTGAGTCGGGTTCAGGTCGTCCGAGATGCCAAGGGCCGCAAGCTAGGATTGCGAGTTTTGGAGGGGGCCTTGGTCTACGATTTTTCTGCTAGCAATGGTGCGGTTTTTGTTGAATCCGGCGGCGGGCAGCGAGGTCGTCTCAAAGGTGCTGGCCAGATCACCGTGGCGTCGCGTTCCATCGGAGGAATCGAAAGGCCGTCGATGTCGGCGTCTTTGGGGCAAATTCTCTTGGTACGGGTCAAAGATAAGAGCTGGGCCATTTTCAGCAGCTCTGCCGGAAATGTTCAAATTCGATCCGGACAATTGGGTGTTGTCAGTGGCGAAGATGTGCTGACGGTGGCTGATACCAAGAAGCAAAGAGCCGGGATCTTGAATCCCAAGAAATGGTCTTTGGACAAGATCATCGCGGATGCAGACAAACCCATGATTCAAGTGGCGCAACGCCTGATCAAACGAGAAGACGTGGTGCAAGAAGCTCTACGGGTGTTCGAATTTGAGCTGATCGACATGATCGTGGCTTCCTACATCATTGACGTCGAGCTCAAACGTCTGAATTGTCAACCCAATCAAACTGAGCACGCTGAGGCTCTGCGGTTTATTAATACCAATGACTTGATGCAGATCTTGCCGTTGCGTTCTTCTGATGCCGTTCGCGTCCGAGCTCAACACTTGGCTGGTCTCATGGCCATTGACCGGGCACAGAGAGCCCGGAACAAGCGCAAGCGCAAGGGCAAGATTGAGTCGATTCCTCAGTTGAGACAGCGAATTTGGGGACAACTTCATAACCGTTTGCGGGTTGACCGGAAGGTCCAAGATGACCAAGTCGCTTTTCGGATCCACTATCGTGGCCAAGTTCGAGAGGTTGCGCGGGCGGAGACCTGGGCTCGTTTGAAACAGTTCATTCGCAGAAGCGAGCTGGCTCGCTTGGTGCAAAAACTGTCTGAGAAAACGATCTTGGATATCTGGTTGGAGAACACCAATCTCGATTGGCCAGAGCTTCCCGATTCCCAGAACTTCCCCTTGGTCGCTTTGGCCCAGATGGCCGGTCTTACCCGTGTCCAGCTTTTGGATCGTCAGCGGATTGAGGGGCTCATTGTGCGGAATACCAGGGTGCCCAAATCTTCTGAAGTCGAACGCTTTATGAAGGAAAAAGTGACCAAAAGACGCCGTTTGTATTTCGATCACTATTTCTTCCCCTTGACCGATCCCTTCCATGGGGGACTCTTTTCCAAGAAACGGCGAACGGAAACGCACAAGCAGGCCATGAATCTGGTGGCAAAGCTTCGAGCTGGAGAAGAAATCAAGCCTGAGGATACCCAGGTTGCTGTTCCGAACTTCACCTCAACGATCTGGCAGAGCGGGACTGCGGAAGGGCCTCGCCCATGGTGGAATGAGCTCTACGGTCGCAATTTCACTCTGGCGGTGATGAATCTCTCCGTTGGCCAGGTGTCTAATCCGATCTTGTCCGGTGAGGGCTTTCATGTGGTGCGCTTGACCCAAGAAGGAGAGGATAAATCCGACCCAAGAAGTCACAAGAGCTACGCTCAAATGATCTATCGCTTCGAATTGGCCCGCCAGATGTTCGAAAAACAAGTGGCAGAAAAGACAAAATTGCTCTGTCCCTTGGAAGATATCCTCAAATAAGGGTATAGGTGTGGGGCTCTTATTCGAAACGGAGAGGTCAATTGACTCACATGGTGCGCCCCGTCTATCTGACGGCTTACTATCTCAGCGGTTACATCGGTGCCACCGTCTGCTTTAAGCTCAAGGTGGAAGGAGCCCCCATTGAAAAAGGGGCCGTTCTTGTCATTGGCAAGCATGTGAGCAACTGGGATATCCCGGTTCTCTCCCGTGCCATCCGCAAATATATTGGTAACTTTCCGCATTTTGAGATGGGCAGCTTTCATGGCTACCCAATCTTGGGAAAAGTGATCGGATTCTTGAAGTGGTGTGGCGGATTCCCTGTGATGCGCTCCAAAGACATCATGCGACTGCGGCACACATCAGGAAAGACGAAAGAAGAACTCAGGGCTTTGATGCGTGAGGTCAATGACGAAGCGGCCGAGGTCCGACGCCAGGTTCTTCGAGAAGGGCAATGCATGTGTTTCTTCCCTGAGGGCACCCGAGATCGCCATAAAGTTAATCGCCTCCGCAGTGTCCATGAGGTCGAAGAAGCTTTGGAATTGATCAAGGAGGAAGGCATCAACGTCCGCATCGTTCCCATCGTGCCTATTTATGGTCCCAAGGCCAAGTTCTTCATCCCGTTCTTGCGGCGTAGGCCTGTGACCGTGAGGATGCTCCCACCCTTAGACATCGCTGATAAAACCCCTCGAGAAATCCTCGCCGACGCCCAGACTCTGATCGAGGCCAACTGGACGTCGGAATACGACGACTAGTCAAACACCTTCCACACCGACGAGGGGCGGCGTGTGACGATTAGTCGATCACCCGCCACCCCTCCCCACGAATAGCGTGGTCTTGTCTCCTGTGAGTGTGCCATGGGCCGCCTATACCAGAGCACCCATCCAGGGTCCCTCGAGGATCTTCGGATAAAACTTCTATCGTTCCCCAAGAAATCGCCTGCCTCCTACTTCCCATTTACCAAACTGGCGAATTCGACTGAGTTGATTCCGTAATTCCCAGAATTCGGCAAGAACATAAATAATTGTCACAAAAAGACTTGCATGATATATTGCAAATCAGGAATTAAATCCTATATTGCAAGAATGATCGAAAGGATCCACAAGAAGTTGCTTCTATCACGGCTGGAGGAATTCCCAGCAGTTGCGATCTTGGGCCCAAGACAATGCGGCAAAACGACACTCGCTAAGAGCCTAAATGGACGCTACTTTGATCTTGAACAACCTAACGAACGACTGCGGCTTGATGTCGAGTGGGAAACAATTGCGCGGGGGGAACAACTCGTTGTTCTTGATGAAGCCCACGAAGCACCAGATATCTTTCCGAGGCTTCGTGGCAGCATCGACAACGACCGAAAGCGCAATGGCCGCTTCCTCCTCCTTGGCTCAGTTTCACCGGCTCTCAACCAGAATATCTCAGATTCCTTAGCAGGCCGCTTAGCAATCGTTGAACTTTCACCATTCATCATGAATGAAATTGGGCCTGAACACTTGGATGACTTGTGGCTTTGCGGTGGATTTCCTGATGGTGGCATCCTGAAACCAAGGATGTTTGGGGCTTGGCAAGAATCCTACCTCTCGCTGCTCATCGAAAGGGATTTGCCTGCTTGGGGCTTACCCGCTAAGCCAAGGGTAACTCATCGACTCGTTAGAATGTTGGCCGCTCTCCATGGTCAGTTGATGAATGCTTCGCAACTTGGCTCGGCCTTATCGTTGGATCGCAAAACTGTCGTCAACTATTGCGAATTCTTAGAAGGCGCATATTTAATCCGGCAACTGCAGCCCTACCACGCGAATCTCAAGAAACGTTTGGTCAAGTCAAGCCGAATCATGTGGCGGGATAGCGGTCTATTTCATCAGCTGCAGGGTATTCAAGATCGCGACCAGCTCTTCGCCCAACCCTGGGTCGGCCATGGTTGGGAGGCCTTTGTCATCGAACAGACTCTTTCAACTTTGGCGGCCAAGGGAAGAAAACCGCAAGCATATTTTTTTCGAACATCCGATGGCCACGAAATCGACCTTGTCTTAGATTGGGGTAGAGAAAAATGGGCCATCGAAATCAAACTTACGAGCAATCCAAACCAGAAAATGACAGACCGACTCGTGAAGGCTGCAGATATGATCCAAGCAGATCACCGTATTCTTGTTTGCCGAATCAACGATCCCATCGAAAGTCAATCCGTCAAGATCACCAACTTAGAAAGCTGGCTCGGAGAGCTTGCAAAGATCTGATAGACCTTCGATGCGGCGTT
The DNA here is from genome assembly GCA_015485455.1 of Planctomycetota bacterium. Classification (GTDB taxonomy): domain Bacteria; phylum Planctomycetota; family DRQF01; genus S139-23. The sequence goes on from WFTN01000063.1 coordinate 4,115, forward strand.
CCACCAGCACTAATAGTCTACCACGTACCAGTTTACGCGCGGTCATAGGAAAGCAGCATGTTATCTCTGTGACTCATTGTTGGGGCGCACCCCTCTTTCGATGTTCATGGCGGTTACTTTTCGCTCAACCGTGATGTCAGTTCTTTCACTGTCTTGGCTGGTAGTTTGCAGGTTCCGTTGCGACAAACGTAGGCGACTGCAGCACCATCTTTTTGGGCCGTTTTCTTTGCCACCAAGGGAATGAGTTTGCTTGCCTTTTTCGCTTGGGCTTCGCTCATGAAACAAAGGACGGCATCAGGCAGCCAAGTCTTGTTGACCTCGGCCTCCATTTTTGCACGGGCTTCTTGTGAGCCGATGATGACGATTTCTCGGAATCCTCGACCTCGGGCGAGCACACATTTCATCATGGAAGGGTAGTACCAGGGGGTGCGGTCCATGGC
>WFTN01000064.1 GCA_015485455.1 Planctomycetota bacterium
CCTGAAAACCAGTGGCACGCGGGGAGTGGAGTTCACTTTCACGCTAAGTGGGGTGATTCGGTTCTGATTTCCAGAAGACACAGTCACTTCACAGGGAATTCATTTTCCCATGTGATGATGTCTCCAAGATCGCAGTTCCGCTTCACATTTCAAAAGAACCAGAGAACAAATATGGCTCGAATTCGAAATAAAAAATCTTGGCATACAATGATGGGGGTCGTTGTCACCACGGTTCTCTTCTCGCAATCAGTTTTGGCTCAGCAAGCGCCTGAACAGGAAGTGGAGAATACCCGGGCATTGCTCGGAAAATGGGTCGAAACGAGACGCCTAATTTCCCAAGAGAAGCAAGATTGGGCCCTTGGTCAGGAGGTCCTCAGAGACAGGATTGAACTGATTCAACAGGAGATTGATTCCTTCAACGAGCGCATCGATACAGCCAAGAAGAGCCTCTCGGCGCTGGACGCAAAGAAAACTGAAATGGCTGGCGAACTCAAAGATCTTGAAGAATCAAGCAATGTTCTGGCTCACTCGATTGAGCCTCTCGAACACAGGGTCAGCGCTCTGCTTAGTCGCGTCCCTGCACCGCTGCTTGAGCGTGTAGAACCTCTAAGGAGGAGGTTTCCCCAGCCACAAGATAAGGACATCAAGACATCGCTAAGTGAGAGATTTCAGAATGTCATTGGAGTGCTGAATGCTGCCAATAAGTTCAACAGTGAAATCAATGTCGCTAGCGAGGTCCGCGATTTGGGTAACGGTCAGATCGCAGAAGTGACATCCCTCTATATCGGAATTGCTCAAGGATACTATGCAAATAGTTCGGGCACAGCGGGAGGCGTCGGTTCACCCTCCATGGACAAGTGGGTCTGGCACCCACAGAACAGTGCTGCCAGCAAAATATCGAAGGCCATCAAGATCCTGAACAACGAAGAGGTCGCTGGCTATGTCTTGCTGCCTTTAGAAATCAAATAGAGAGGCCGAAGAATGAAACACATACATTTCATCACGATATTACTGGTATTTTGCTTCTCCGGACTTGGGCTGTCACAGAACAAAGTTGGCGGCAAATTTGGCTCGGCCAAGAGCGATATCGAAACTCAGCTGAAGGAGAGCATGACGGAGCTTAGCAGCCTTCGAGAGGCGATCTTTGCTGAGAAAGTGCCGCTGAGCAAGAAACTGGCCAAGCTTGAAGCAAGCCTGAGCCAAGTGCGTCAGAAGTACCAAGATACCACTCGTGATCTCGACGGGCGAAATATAGACCTGAGTAATCTACGCCGCAAAATCAAGAACAAGAAAGACCAAGCTCATTATCTGTCGAATCTTCTTGCCGACTATATGCGAGGCTTCGAGGCTAAGCTTCACATCTCAGAGTTGAAGCGATTCGAAATTGATCTGGAGTCGGCAAAGAACGCCCTCGAAGACGACGGGATGGAGAAGAATCGTCTCTACTTGTCCCAGATTGGACTGGTCAACCTGTCTCTAACTCGATTAGAGGGAGCTCTCGGTGGCGACATCTTCGAAGGCACGGCGGTTGATGAGAATGGTGTTGTTGCCCAAGGCACATTTGCAGTGCTCGGTCCAATTGCCATCTTTAGATCCCATGACGGATCTGTGGTGGGCTGGTCTGATCAGAAACTCGGGTCTTTGGAACCGTCCGCCGTACCATTCTCGAACACGGCTGATTCTGAGGCCGCAGCCAATCTCCTCTTGTCTAAGGCTGGCGAAATCCCACTCGACCCGACGATGGGCAATGCACACAAAATCGAAAGCACACAGGAAACTTTTCTTGAGCATGTCAAGAAGGGTGGCACTGTCATGTACCCGATCTTCGGGATGGCATCCATCGCACTTCTCATTGCCATTTACAAATGGCTTTCATTCTTGTTCCTCAGGAAGCCGTCGAAAAAACGCTTGAATCTCCTTCTTGATACCGTTGCCGCAGGGGACTTTCCACAAGCCGTTGAGCAAGCTGGCAAACTGAAAGGCCCAGTGGGTCGCATGTTAGCTGCAGGCACCAAATACTTGGATGAACCCCGGGAGTTGATTGAAGAGGTCATGTATGAATCCGTTCTTACGACAGAATCCAAGCTACAGAGTTTGCTGCCATTCTTGGCTGTCTGCGCCGCCTCGGCTCCCCTATTGGGGCTCTTGGGCACAGTCACGGGTATCATCAACACATTCAAGATGATTACCGTCTTTGGCTCTGGCGACGTCAAGAGTCTATCCGGCGGCATATCGGAGGCACTGATCACGACGAAATTCGGCCTTATCGTGGCGATTCCGTCTCTCCTGTTGCACGCTTTTCTCTCCAGAAAAGCCAAGCGTGTCGTGACGCAGATGGAGACAGCCGGAGTAGCGTTCATCAATAGAGTTGGCCTTGGGAAGACCTCCGAGCCTGCGACCGATACCAATGTGCAATTGGTGAAGGAACAGGTGAATGAGGTTCTGAGCTCCATTGTGGGGTCAAGTTCAGCTACGGAATCAGAACTTTCTCAATCGGGAAATTAGGTGAGAGTTAAACCAATGGCGCAAGCAATAGATGCGGCAAAAGGTCACCTTGTGGAAGTGTGGGACCAAGCCCTGGTTATTTGGGCTACGGGCGGATGGGCGATGATTGCCATCGCTGTCATCTCGCTCTTCTTGTCCGCCATGGGATTTCACATCTGGCTCAAGTTGCGTAAGGAGACGTTTCGCAACGTGCCAGAAAAGACCTGGCGTGGTTGGATTGATCGTCCCGAGAGAAGAACTGGCCGCCTGGGAGATCTTCTCAATTTCGTGCTGAGTGGCAAGTCGATAAAAGAAGTGAGCGAGCACTTTGGGCAACTGAGTGACTCCAAGGGAGCCTCTTTCGAACGTGACCTCAAGGTCATGAAGATTTGTGTGAGCGCCGCACCGCTGGTGGGACTTCTCGGAACAGTGACAGGTATGCTTTCGACATTCAGCGCGCTGTCAACCGGCTCTGGAGGGGACCAAACAATGGGTATGATTGCCGCGGGCATCTCCGAGGCCCTCATCACCACGGAAACCGGCCTAGTCATTGCTCTCCCGGGTTTGTTCTTCCATCATTTCTTGGAACGGAAATATGATGACTACCGCCTGTTCTTAGCTCATCTGGAGACGGTGTGCAGTCAGGCGCTTCATCGCAGGACGCGGACTGTGGCGAAAAAGCAAATCTCCGCATTGCAAGAACTCGGGACGAAACTGCGGCGACGTTTCCCCAAGCAAACAGCCAGTTGGCAACTCGGAACCCGAGATGCTGAGTTGACAAATTCTAAAGATTGATCACGGAGATCTCCGATGGGAAAATTTCGACAAGCACGAAGAGATGATGGCGGAGGAAGTGATATCGATATGTCACCCCTCATTGACTGTGTGTTTATTCTTCTGATCTTCTTCATCGTGACCACGGTCTTCGTTGAGGAAACTGGGGTTACTGTCGACAAACCGCAAGCAGCCTCATCCTCTCAACTCGAGAAGACAAGCATTCTCTTGGCTCTCACTAAAAATGGGGAAGTGGTCTATGGCGGCCGAGAACTTGGAATCAACAATGTTCGGGCGCTGGTCAAACGGCTGCTTCAGAAAGAGGAAATCCCTGTGATCATCCAGGCCGATAAGGACGCTCCTTCCGGGCTCTTGGTGCGTGTGATTGACCAGGCCAAGTTGGGTGGGGCTGCAAAAGTCAGCCTTGCCACGAGTCAGGTTCGAAGCTGATGGAGCCTGAAAGCAGAAATCGAGGCCGACGCTTCCTTGCTGGGGTGCTCCACAATGTGTTCGTTATTGGGGGCGCTGTGGTCTTCACGACGGGCTTATTCTTTGTCTTGCCCCTCATTCAAGCGATTGCCGATGGCCCGGTTGCCGACACGGTGGTACGCGAAATCGATAGTGGCAAGTTGCCGCCTCCACCACCGACCATCGAAGAAGAACCAGAGCCAGAAGTTGAAAAGGAAGAGGCGCCTCCGGAACTTATCGAGGACGTCCAACCCCTTGACCTGGCCCAGTTGGAGTTGGCCTTAGGACCTCAAGGCATGGGGGGCGGTGTACTTTCCGGCGATTTTGGCCTCAAACTCAAGACAGTCGGCACGTCAGCAAAAGATGTCGACGCGCTATTCTCCATGTCGGACCTCGATCAAAGGCCACGTCCGGTTTACCAGCCGGGTCCCGTGATGACCAATAAGATTCGACGGAAGGCACCAGGAACTGTTCATATCCTCTTTGTGGTCGATCAAAGAGGGCGCGTCCAGAATGCGAAGATCCAAAAATCTTCGAATCCAGTTTTCAATCGGGCGGCCTTGGCCGCCATCAAGAAATGGAAGTTTGAACCCGGAAAGCGCAAGGGCAAGGCCGTTCGGTTTCGCATGCGTGTTCCAATCACATTTCCCGAAGGACTACAAAAATGAAGAAGTTACCCGTCATATCCCTTGTGTCGATGTTCTGCGCAATTTTCGCCTCTTGCCTCTTGGGAGCGGGGCAAACGATTCGCTTGGGCAAGACTGACAACTTGCGTCAGGAGAACTTGGCGCAATCTCTGTCCGTATGGCGTGATCCTGTCTTTCAGAAGCGTTTTGCCGAGAGTTACATGGCAGAGACTGAAATTGAGCCAGTGGTGACCACCAACGAGCGCGATGTCATGCTCAAAGTCTTGGAGTTAATAAGCCAAGAGAAAATGGGACTGGCCTTGGAGCTATTGGGAGAACAAAAAGGAGAGCACACGAACGCTGTCTTTGATTTCACCGCTGCAAATATTCATTTCCAAAACGAAAGACTCGATGCCGCAGTAAGCAGCTACAAGATCGCCGTCGCCAAGTACCCAAGATTTCGCCGGGCATGGAAGAATCTGGCGATGATCCGTGTGCGCCAGAATGACTTCAAGAATGCACTGCCAGCATTGACTCAGGTGATCTCCTTGGGGGGGAGCGATGCCATCACCTATGGCCTCTTGGGCTTTTGTTACGCCAACGTCGGTAACGACATCGCCGCGGAGTCTGCTTTTCGCATGGCTAATCTCTTGTCACCTGAGACGATGGACTGGAAAATGGGAATGGCGCGAAGCTTCTTCAAGCAAGGCCGGTTCGCAGATGCTTCTTCGTTGTGCCGTACTTTGATCAAAGACAACCCGGAACAAGCAGATTTGTGGTTGCTATTGGCAAATGCCCACGTCGGCCTTCAGAAACCCCTGAAAGCGGCTGAGGACCTGGAGATTATCAAGAGATTGGGGAAAGCCACGCCGGCGAGTCTCAATCTATTGGGCGACATCTATGTCAATGAAGAGTTGTATTCCCTCGCTGTGACTTCCTATTTGGCTGCATTAGATCAAGACAAGAACTCTAAGCCGAATCGGGTCATACGCGCGGCCAAAGTGCTTGCTGCTCGATCTGCACTCGGTGAAGCCGCTGAACTCATAGCTCAAATTGACATGCGGTATGGCGCACGGCTTTCGAAAGCTGAGCAAAAGGACCTCCTCAAGATTCGTGCTCGTATTGCCGTCGCAAACGGAAGCAGTGGGGATGAAGTCGCCGTCCTGCAAGCAATTATTGAGCTTGATCCCCTCGACGGCGAAGCCCTCATCCTCCTCGGAAAACATCATGCTCGTACGGAGAACCCAGAGAAGGCCATATTTTTCTATGAGCGTGCCGCCAATCTAGAGAAGTTCGAGGCCGATGCCAAAGTCTTCCAGGCGCAAGTCTTGGTTGGCCAGGGAAAATACAACACCGCATTGCCACTGCTGAGACGAGCTCAGGTGATCAAACCCCGAGAGAACATTCGCAAGTACATGGAGCAGGTGGAACGGATTGCCAAGAAGCGTTGAATCGAATTGGCTGGCGTCAGGCATGGAGTACCAAGCTCGGGGTGATCAGCCCTCTTTTTGCCAAACCCGTCAAATCATTCCCTGAATTCGCCCGCTAAATTCACCAACACGCCCAAGAACAAAAGGGCTACCGATCCGTGGTAAGTGCCGAAGAATTGAACAAGAAGATCCAATAAGGAAACAGGCATAGAGGATTTTTCTTGAGTAAGTCTTTTTCATAGTGCACGGATGCAAATTTGGAATCCAAAAAGAAGTCCGCGCTCAGTCGCTCGGAAGCGACTTGAACGTTTCGCCCTTCTTCCGGAGGCACCGTACTACTCGTCGAAATCTTCAACAGCCTTTTTCACAGAATCTGGGTCGATGGTGACCGAGAATGTCTGAATGGCATCTTGATCAAGTACTTGAATTTTCCGTGCTTTGATTCTCAGCCCGGAATATCGAGCACTGCCGTTTTTTTCTGTGCGCCCAAGCATCGCTGTGACGATGTAAGTGCCGGGATTGCTCACTAAGATCAGGTCATCTACACGTTGTTGTCGTTGGCTGAATGCCCCATGGTGGATGGCTCCGTTCTTCAATCGGATTAGATCGATTGCCAAGTCAAGGTGCTTGGGCAGGATGTCTGTGTTGGTGACTTTGATCTTGACGGGGATGCCCTTTTTCATGCGGATGTCAACTTGGCCTCCGACTACGTCCTCGATCAGAAGATCGCGGTAACCGCCACAAGACACGTAGAGGTCACAAGGAACCTCCGGCAAGAATGTCGTTTTCTTTGCATCTCTCCACATGCTTATGCGGGCGATGAGTTCTTCTGTTCCCGGACGACGGACGGCAACCTCAACACGAGGGACCTCTCCCAACAGCCCCCGGCGCGACATGCCTCTCAGCTTTGGTTCTAATAGGTTGAGGGTGACGGTGTTCCCTTTTGTCTTGAGGATGACCTCGCCTAGGTCCACCGTGCCAGCGGAAATGATTTCGATTGACTTCTTTGAGTAGAGTAGGCCCTGGGGAGAATTCTTGAGCGAGATCTTGAGGTCGTAGGCCCCCGGCTCCAAGCGTTCAGCCCTGAGTGCACCGTCTTTTTCGAGGTTGAAGCGTCTTCTGTTTTCGTCATCCCCTTTCAATTCGATTTGCAGGTCGGCCTCCGTCAACGAACCCGGAAGAATGACATGGGCTTTGAGAGTGCCGCCTTTTCTGAGGAGAACGCGAATGCCCTCTTGTCCTTGGTGCGCTCTGACTGTTTCCCTGAGAAATTTGGGGGCGCCATCTACTTGCAGGATAAATTCGCCGTCAGTGCAGGTTCCATAGACGGCGAATTCTCCTTTGCGATTCGACTTGACGTAACCTGCGATTTCGCTCGACCATCCTTGAAAACCTCCAGGCCGATTTGGCATGGGCTGAATGCCGAAGTGAGCGCCAGCGATCAAATTGCCATCGGCATCCTCGACCGTGCCAGACACGAGCAGGGGCACTTCTTTCAAAGTGATATTACCAAGGTCGGTGCTCGGCAAGAGGCCTTGGCTCGTCCCTAAAGTTCTCTTGGCAGATGCAGCTCGGGTCGATCTTGTGGCCTCCAACTTTAGGGTGATGAATCTCTCATCTGCGACTGACTTATATTTCGTCTTGAGAGGGATTTTGAAGAAGCCTTTGGCGTCTGTTCTTGCGCGTCCGGAATCGCTTCCTCTCGAGCCTCTTGAACTGCTCACGATCTTAGTGCGCACCGTTTTGTTGGCTATAGGTTTTCCAGCCGAGTCGATGAGCCGACCTGAAAGCATGGGGAGGGTGTCGGCGAACTGAAGTGTGACTTCTAAAGTCTCTCCAGGAGCTGTGGGACCAATGATATTCTTGGTGAACGGTTTGAGGGTGGAGTTCCCGATAGACTCCACCTGAAAATCAAGGTTGAGGTTGCACTGAACCAAGGGGATTGCGACTTCCCCACGAGTCGTGGTCTGCCAATATACGGGGGGGCTCATCCCTGGCATGGACTTATTCTCCAACGGGTCTGGGATGGAGACGGATAAACCGCATGGGGTGTTCATGGGATTGCCATCGGGACCTGTGATGTGCACCAAGATGGAGGCGACCTCACCGACTTCAATGTCGATTATGCCTTTGGGTAGGGTGTTTAGGTCGAAGGCCGCCATGGGTTTTTCTTTGAAAACACCCTCGACACCCACATAGATTTTCGATGGTTTCCTCACTTCCCCCAAAATAGCCTTCATGACATTGAGGGTTGCGATGCCATCATCATTGGTTGTGGCTTTGAAGATAGGACGATTTCGCGGTGGCCCCCCACGGCGTCCCGGGCTTTGTCTGCCCAATTCCACGGCGATGCCAGGGATCTCTCGCGCCTCCGGATTTTTGATACGTGCTTGCAGTCGAAGAATAGGCTGCATCACGATCTTGATGGGGCCGAAGTCATCCTTGCTCCCCTGGACATAGGCGAAGTTTGTGTCTGTATAGGCGGCGATCATCGCTCTTGACTCGAGGGTCGGGATGCGCAAAGTGCCACTGGGAGGTACTCGATATTTCTTGCCATACTTGGAAAGAAAAGCGATGAGGTCGCTGCGGATGTCTTCTCGAGCTCCTGCCTGGTTCTCGATTGCTTCGAAGGACACCACCGTGACCATGCCCCCTTCGATGGGGGCTTCAGAGTTCTCCACCGTCACCTCAACCAAAACACTATTTTCTTTGGTCAGGTTCTCAGTCGATTCGAATTGAACTTCGGAGACTTGGGCTTCCTTGGGTTCACCTTGGGTGACCTGCTCGCGGGGCCGTGCCTCAGGAATCTTGCTGCTACGCTCGGCGTTGACTCGTGGAGTATCCTCCATGTTGTCCACAGTGATGTTGTCCAACTCAGTGGATTCGCTGGCGTTGGACCAAAACCAGCCAACGATGGCGACTGCCAACAGAATTGCCAAGCCAGCGATCAGGTTCTTAGGTGTCATTGGTCTTGCACTTTCTGGTGAATGAAAGGAGGAAGATGTGGATTGGCCTGCTCATTGTGGGATTCTCATTGTCTGTCGAAGGTCGCCTCTTTGAGCCCCTATTCTGCATATTGGCTCAATATTTGTCCAGGGGCCATTTCCTTCAGTCTCGATCCTTGGAGAAATCCAGGGGGGATTTGACCTGGAGGCCATAAATCGGAATGATCTTGCCTGAGGACGAACCTCTGGAGCGCTATCAGGGGCAGAAATGATTCGATTGAACGTAATCTTGGATGGTAGGCGAAAGGCGAGAGTCTTTCCTGGGGAGAGCATTGTCATTGGACGCTCCCGTAGTTGTGATCTTACTTTCCGCACCGCTAATTTCCTGTCCCGGCAGCATTGCTGTCTGCGGATACAGGATGGCCTGCTCAAATTGGAAGACTTGAAGAGTCGCAATGGGATGCGGGTCAACGGCAAACCATTTCTCGGTGGCGAGATTGAGGTGGGAGATGAAATCGAGCTCGACGACATCGTCATTGAGTTGGTGAGTTTTGGGCCCGACGACAGCCAGCCTGCGGAGATCAAGCCCTGTCGGCACTGTGGTGAGTTGATCCCTTTTGATGCGAAAGATTGCCCCCGTTGTGAAGGGGTCGTTTCCCCTCGCAAAAAACAAACTCTCGATCCGCGACAACTTCCGGGCTATTTCCTGACTCGCCGTTTGGGTGCTGGGGGCATGGGTGTGGTTTTCGAAGCGGAACGG
>WFTN01000065.1 GCA_015485455.1 Planctomycetota bacterium
GGATGTGCGTCAAGAGTAGCCGCTCTGCCCAACAGGGGGGAAGTTTGGCCAACTCCTAAATATTGCCGCCTTTTTTGATGCCGTCCGAAAACCCAAATTGGAGAACGAGTGCATGACACGTTTGCTCTCGATCATTTGCCTATTATTTGTCACTTCTCTTCCTCTTACAGCCCAACAGCAATTTCGCATGACGTCCTGGAACGTCCAGGCTTTGGGGGCCCAAGGGTCAACCCAGTGGAACGATGCCCTGGCCATTGTTGCCCGACTTGATGCGGACATCGCTTGTTTTCAGGAAATCACGACCAATGCCGAAGTCGCCCTGTTTTCAACCTTTGCCGCTGCTGCCGGTTATCCCCATGCCGTTGTTTCCAATATCAGCGGTACATTGAGTGGCAATCTGCGCGCCGCAGTCATGTCACGCTACCCGGTTTTGAATTCCATCTCCCACAGTGCTGCCTCTCTCTCTGGGGATAGCCAAGCCAATGACATCAGCCGGGACATTTTCGAAGTTCAGATTCAGGTGCCCAATACAGCAAATCGCTTGGGCATCTTCGTCCTCCACCTCAAAGCGAGTAGTGGGTCCACCAACGACTTTCGCCGTGCCGTTGAAATCCTGCGAACGAACCAAGCCATTGACGGCTTCAAAGCGAACTTCCCAGGTGCCCCCTGGATCGTCTGCGGTGACATGAATGACGACATTGGAGACGGTGGCTTTGGCAACACCTTCAACAGCACACCTGGTGGCGTACCCGGCACCTATTCCTTGGGTAGCGATATCTCCTTCCCCATCACCTACAACCCATTCACAAGTTTTCCTTCAGCCGGATCAACCATCCTGGATGCCACCCAAGAAGACTCATCCATTGATGTGACCCGAGAAGCCTCGGGACGTCGAATAGACTACATGTTCATCGGCAACAGCATCACAGTCTTGGAAGACGAGATCTACAATTCCCTCCGGGACAACGGCGTTGACGATGGGGCTCCCGGTGGACTCTTGGCAAAGTCGGGTGCGCCTCTTGCTGCAGGTATCAGCCTCTCAGCAGCCGACCACTATGTCGTGGCCGCAGACTTAGAACTACCCAGTCCTTTTCTTCCAACCTATCCGGGAACCTCGGAAGACTTGGTCATGGCCAGCGGCATCAATGGACCCCCAAGTATGGGACAAGGTCAAGAGATCAAGACCGCATCCGCCTTTGATCTTTTCTCCATCTTCTTCGAGTCCCCTGGTGGGCTCTTCGACTTTCACGTGCCCTATGTCTTGGGAGAACTCTTCCCCACAGGAGGTGCAACCCCACAGGGCCCCTTGCCAGGGATGTATTTCGACTTGTCGACAGTTGTCGTTGTTTTTGATGGTTATGCCTCACCTTCAGGCTTCCCTCAGGTCGTCGTACCTGGAGGAACCACACAGAACTACCTCATTCCTTTGGGTTTAGGCGGAAACAGTTTCATCTACCAGACGGTACTGTTCTCGAATTTCGCCAACAACAACTACGTTTTCACCGACGCGCATCGGATTGACATTCAATAAAGGGTCACCTTCATTCGATAGCTCCAACCAAGTGCCCCATGCTTGACTTCAAGTGTGGGGCAGTCTTTTTGTTGCCGATTGCCCCAAGGAGGTAACCTCGTCATAATCAGAGCCCAAGGAGACCAACGGTTTGACACAACGCAAATTGATCCTAATCCTGCTGCTCTTGATTCCTGCCGGCTGGGCTGGATTAGTTCAATTTTTGGTTCGCCGCAGCCCCCCAGGTGCCGCCATCACTGTGCCCATGGGTGACATTCTGGCGGCCATGGATCAAATCCCCGAAGTCGACCCCAAAGACCCAGAATACCAACTGCGATACCATCTCACCCAAGGAGAGACCTGGACCTACGACATCGTTGCCACCACCAGCTCCCGAGGGCAAGATCTACAGAAGATCATCGGAAAAAGACACGACAGCACCGAGGACGAAGGCGAGATCAAAAGTGGCACCTACTTGGTCACAGTCATGTCAGAAAATTCTGGCTCCTGGAGACTCAAAATCGTGGCCACCAAGGGTGGTAATCTGAAGAACCCCTTCTTCATTCAACTGAACCGGCACGGCAACATGACTCTCCCTCAGGACACCACTGCTGTCATGGATGCTCGGGATGAACTTTTTCGTCGCACTGGGATTTACATCCCGGGCCCCTTCAAAGAAAAACTGCGCCCTCGGGACTGGTGCGGGGAAATGCCAGGAACCACATTTGGCTTGCGCACTCGCAATATAGTTCAACGCTTGGCACTGAAGACCGGCAAGGACCGCATGCCACC
>WFTN01000066.1 GCA_015485455.1 Planctomycetota bacterium
ATTTCTATCAACCACTATCTTCGGGAAGCGGGAGTTTCTATGTTGGTATCTCTCCTCCACTCGAACTGCCCCCTGGCACCACCCAGGCTTTCTATATTTTCTTGAATTCCGGTGATCAGCAATTCTCGATTGGAACTACCGGGATTGGTTCGGTCTTTCTCGCTAACGCCGACATCGAGCTTCACACGGGCATTGGCGGAGGACCGAACACACTTTTCAATTTGCCGACCGCCCCTGTCAATTGGCATGGCGGAATCCACTATGAACCCCTGCAGAACTTCAACGATGACGTTCGTCTCGATAGGATCACGGCGCCAGCTCACGATGGCATAGGCTGCCCAAGTTTGACAACAACCGAGACCGTGTCCGTTCTCATTCGCAACACGGGATTCAATGTGATTCCCGCTGGAACTGTCATGAACATCTCGTACCAGCTCGACGGAGGGGTGCCAGTCATGGAATCCTTGGTCACGACGACCTCTGTTGATTCCTGGGATACAATCCCGTTTAACTTCGCGACACTCGCTGATTTTTCTGGCAGCGGACAACATTCGTTGACGGCAACGGTTAGCTACATCGGCGACGCTGATCTTGCCAACGATGTCTTAACTGAGTCAATCGGAAATGGCGGCCAGGATTTGATCACAAGCTTTCCTTACGTCGGTCATTTTCCAACAATGGTGTTCTACACATCCTACCTGTTTCCACCGCTCCCAACCGGTTTTGTTAACGAAACCGGAGATGCCTCTGGGCCCAACTCTGACTGGCGGACAAGGACGAAGACTCCCCCCTGGGCGGCCACCAGTGCAATACCTGCGGTGTTCGATCACACCACAGGGTTCTCGAATAACGGAAGCGCTTATGCTTACATCGACAGCCACAGCAGTCACTCCGCGGTGAACCTTCGCTCTCCTTGTTTTGACTTAACAAATGTGGTCAGCCCAGAATTGAGTTTCTTCCTTCATTCTCTGAACTCGGCAGCTCCAGGACCGGCCAACAATCTCTCAGTTGATGTTCAAGTTTTCCCTTCTGGCGCCCTCACTACGGACGTCTTCGGCCCAGAAGGAGGCACCGGCCAAGGATGGGTGCAGCGCACGGTTGATCTCAGCGCATTCGCTGGCCAGAGAATTCAACTTGTGTTTAGAGGTCAGACAGATGTTGCGCCGTGGGGCAGTAACGACATCGCCATTGACGATATTCGGATTGAAGATTCGTCCCTTGTGAATGGTCAAAAGCCACGTCCAGGTTTATCGGTCTTGGACATCAACAACCCTAAGAACATCAACAACAATCCCTTGTCTAGTGGCAAAGGAGGCCCATACTTCACCCAAATTGCGGCAGGCGGCACTCTCACTTTCAAGATGCTGGGGGAACCCACAAAACCAATCGTGCTATTCTCCGGTCCACTGAAAGCAGTGGCAGCTTCATTTGCAAATATTGGGAGCATTGATTTGGGCGGCCCGATCGATCCGCTAAGCGGAATTCCCACGGCACTGACTTTGGTGGGTGATGGCTTTTCACCTGGTCCATGGAATTCCTTCTTCATGACAAATCATATTGGCGACCTGACGTTGGGCTTCACTGTGCCAAATCTGCCATCCGGGATTTTTGGCAGTTTCCAGTTCGCGATTGGAACCACAGCGCCATTTGGACTCGCACTTTCCAATGCTGTCCAAGTGACGATCCAATAGGAGAATCATTGTCAATCAACCGGACGGCCAGAATCCAAAACCCCTTCGGGCGTCGAAAGCGGAGACCCCGTGATGTGGGCTAGACGAATCGACTTACCAGATAGCCCTCTGGAAGGTGTGATAAATGTCGGCGACATTGTGGTTCACGGACGGATGGTGTTGGTCAAAGGTCGCGTAGTCGATGAGAATGGCCACGAACTTTCCGACGTGGAAGTCGAGGTGAAAGTCGGAGGGTGGCGTCAGGTGGATTCTTGGAAGCAAACGGCTTTCTTTCCTGAGAGCGTCGAGGCACGATTCTGATGGATTCTTCACAGTCACTGGAAGTTCCTCCCATAGTCATCTGCGCGTCTCGGCCAACAAAGATGCTTTGCAGAGTAAGGACCTGGTGGTTGAGAAAGGCTAGGACGATCTTGTCATCGTCTTGAAACGATGATTGCCTTTTTCACGCACTCCATTTTCTTCGTCATGGCCATTCACGGAGCTCTTGAATCTCAGCATGAAATTAGGGGCACCGCTTTCGACGCCCGAAGGGGTTTTGGATTCTGGCCGTCCGGTTGATTGACAATGATTCTCCTATTGGATCGTCACTTGGACAGCATTGGAAAGTGCGAGTCCAAATGGCGCTGTGGTTCCA
>WFTN01000067.1 GCA_015485455.1 Planctomycetota bacterium
GACATCTTTTGCCTGGTTTTTGGCTGGCTGGGCGAAGCGGCTTAGCTGGAAAGAAACGGCTGAAGCCTTCAGGACGTCCTGGGATAGCGTGTTTCGGGCTGTCAAGATCGCGGTGGCCTGGGGTTTGGAGCACCGAGACCTCAACAACATCAAAGCCATCGGCGTCGATGAAGTCCTTTGGCATCGCGGTCATAAATACATGACGGTGGTCTACGACATTTTGATTGGCCGTCAAAGAATCCTCTGGCTGGGAAAAGACCGCAAGGAAGAAACGATCCAGTCATTCTTCGACTTCTTTGGTGACCGAGCCAAGGACCTGGTCTATGTTTGCAGCGACATGTGGAAGCCCTACCTCAAGGTCATCGCCGAGCGCGCAGAGCAAGCCATTCATGTCCTTGATCGCTTTCACATCGTGGCCAACATCAACAAAGCGATTGACAAAGTCCGTGCTGCTGAGGTCAAAGACTTCAAGGCCAAGGGGCTTGAGCCTGTCCTCAAGAGCAAGAGATGGTTACTCGTCAAACGGCCCGAAAACCTTACAGAGAAACAAGCGGTCTCGATGAACGAACTGATCCAGTACAACCTGGAGAGCGTTAAGTCGTACCTCTCTCAAGGAAGAGTTTCAGAGACTTTGGGACTAGAGCAGTCCTGCATGGGCCGGGAAGTTTCTTGAGCAATGGTCCAAAACTGTCATGCGATCTCGCATCGAACCAATGAAGAAGATCGCCAAGATGGTGAGGCGGCATCAGCCACTGATCCTCAATTGGTTTCGGGCCAAGGGCACGATTTCTGCCGGTGTCGTTGAGGGGCTAAACAACGAATTGAAACTCACCACCAGAAAGGCGTACGGCTTCAGAACCTTCAAAGCCACTGAAATTGCGCTCTATCACGCGATGGGAGACTTACCGGAGCCTGAAAAGACCCACAGATTCTGCTGAAGATCCGATTTTCGGAAAGGACCATTATAACAAATTATCGATCGAACAATGAGATCTTCATACCTGGTTGATATTCGAAACTCCCATCACCACCGAGGGTCTTTAATGGCGGTTTTACCACCAGATATCGTCGCCCCGGGATCAATGCGTCGAGAGCAACAAAACCCCTTTCATCAGTTCTAAAGCCGGGGTATTGAATTTGATGCATCGATGCTGGGGCTGCTTCGCCAATCCACAAATCTGTTTGGGTAAGGGGGACGGTGGACTTGAGAATCAAGGATAATGCGTGCGGTTTCTTCTTCACTACACTTAAGATCAGAGGATCTTTACGCCAATCACGAGCTTCTGTGCTCTCTTTTGGCAATTGCTTTTGAATTGTTTCATGTCCATTCGCAACGACAAAAACGTGAATTTCTCCGTCGCTGGCAAGAGTTGCTTCGAACCGACCGTCCGTTTTGGTTTTGACTTGCGCCATGGATAGCTGCTGCTTTGTTCGCGAACCTGTCGGAGTAAGAGAAACCGACACACCGCTCTCGCCGATGTTCGATTCCTTCGTTCTGCGGATACTGCCTAATCCAACAACAGCTCCCGCGACAGCGTTTCCAAGTTCGTCAACCACTCTTCCTCTAATCCTAATCGGCCGCGAGGGATAGGCGGTAACATTTACGGAAACACCTTGTGAGATCCATAACGGAAAGCGAAATCTATTATACGTTTGAACATAGCAATCGACGAAAATATCGCCTGTATAGGGGATGAGACCACGAAACTGCCCTTGCTCCGTTACCCGACATTTGGAGACCAGAAGTAAATCAGGTCTTCCAACGTCATTTCTTGCGGCGTTGCTGTGATAAGAAGGGTTGGGTTCATGCCCAATCCCTGGGTTCGGCCAATACTTACTCTTGAACAAAGGTCCTATGCGGGCGGCTTTCGTCAAATCGATGCCACTTTCCATAGTGGCCAATGACTCTGGGTGAGGCCAGGAAACTAACCACACATCAACAGGGAGAGAATTTTGTTCAATCTCTTGAGCGGTCGTTTGTTCAAAATCGACGAGTATTTCCGAATAGAAGGGAAATGTCAGCTCTTTTGTCGCCGATAAAGGACTTTGGCTCACCAAACTGCATTTCACTGGTGGTGTTGTTGAATCGCGGCTTCTCTTCAGAAAGTACTCTTGAGACTCCTGGAATTCACTTTCTTGTCGAACTAATCCCAGAGAGTCTGACTTTCCAATTTCTCGTACCGTGTCCTCTTTCTTCGCAAACAAAAAGACACAGCAGATTGGCTCCTTTGAAATGTAGTCGACAAGTTTTAGATAGGATGGTTCTGTCGAAATAATTTCTTCGTGTTTCGGTGACTGAACTGCGCTATTGGTTGGCCTGCTCGTCCCTTTTGGTGAATCGTCTTCTGCCACGGCTTCAGGCTTCATCTCCTTGGGCAGGAGAGGCAATTTGCTATCACCCAGAAAGTCAAGAATGGCGAGTGAACAAATAGCGAAGAAAAACAATGCGATGAGCAGCAAGAGTGACTTGCAATAACGAGAACATTTCATTCCGTGACATCTCCGTGTAAGAGCATGTCTTTGGGTATCGTAGGGCATGCTCTCTATCTTTCAACTAACCAGCGTTTCCATCTTTCCCATGCTTTCCCACTGTGCCAGAAGTCGTAGTTATCGTCGCTCCGCCATTCGAGACATTAACCGATCCTGTACCAGCTGCCCCCCCCCGGCCTTCCTTTTCCTTTCGCTCCTCCTACCGCGGCACCATTGCCGCCGTTTCCTCCGGCACCTCCATCCGATTTATTCAGTATTATGTTGGTGTTGCTGAGGGTGCAAGTGCTGCAGTTCACCGTGACAATGATTTCTGCTCCGTCACCCCCTTTTCCGCCATCTCCGCCAGCCCCCCCTGTCGGTTCATTCGGAAACCCATTGCCTCCCTTCTGACCATTGCCACCACGACCACCGGTGAAGGTGAAACATCCAGGACCAACGACGGTAAAGACAAACCGCCCTTGATTCCCACCTCCGTTTCCGGTTGTTCCACTGGTACTACCAGCGTTACCGTTTTCAGCTTGTTCAGGATAGTCTGTACCATTCGGCACCGTTGTGGTCTCTGGATCAGGGTTGAACGCATAGGAGAGTTCAAGCGGGGATAGCAATACCGTTAAACTCCCTAAGATGAAAAAAGATATCAGCAAATGTCTCATAGACTACTCCAAAAAATGGCTAATCTTGCCCATCTCCTTACCTGTCGTGCACTATGGAGGTTGCATCAAGAGCAGTCAAGAGCAGTCAAGAGCAGTCTGAATTTATTTTGGGATATTTTTGGATGATGCGATGAAGTTTGGTCGGAAGAGTGGCGCAATCTTGCACTGTCGCGATAGGAGATGTCGACCACAATTGAGGAAAAGTGCATTTGCAAAGGGGCGGACGGGGGATTCTATCCACGCCACTTGATGAAGAAATCTTTGATGCCTTGGCCACAGCCAAAGAACTCTTAGGCCGGGGCATCTGGATCGTCGAGGACAGAGAATCAAGCACCGTCATTGGCGAAGGGGTTTACGGTGGCAAACCCGGCGACGAAGGCCAAGTTAAGTTCGGCTATGGCATCACCCCAGACCAAAGAGGCAAAGAGTTAGCC
>WFTN01000068.1 GCA_015485455.1 Planctomycetota bacterium
CCAAGAACCATCAAGAACGCTATTGTATCCTTCAAGCTTTGAGGAAACTCCCGGCATCATTCGCTAGCTCTTTTCTTGTTGAGCGGCTGAGGGATGAAATGGATCCTCTTTCTCTAAAAGACTCCGTCAACTTGACACGGTTCGTGCCCAGCGCGGATCTTGTGAACACCTTGGCAGAATTCATCTCCTCCGATAGCGAAAGGTCGAAGCCTCTTTTAGGCTTAGCTTGTAATGCTTTAGGAACTCAAGTCGCCCATGGGGGCCCCGCAGCTCTCTTTGACTTGCACCTCAACTCAAACAACAGTCTGGGCACGAGAACTGCTGCTGGCAATGCCATCTCCTTTCTGAAAGCACCTGCTTCTGTTCATGATGTCTTGGCTCTTGTGGCTGAACTTCCTGAGCCTTCCGACCCCATTGGAAAATTCCTCAACCGCAATGCCAGAGTCGAACATCTGGCGGCTTTGAAGACCTTTCTTGAAGCGAATCCCCAGTCGTCGTGGGGGAAGATCATGGGGCCTATCGTGGCGAGACTGAGACCCTAACCCGATAAATTACCACCTCATAGCCGCGGCGGGGAGGCGGCATGGCGCTGGAACTCTGCATCCATGGGGTCGCAGCCAGGCTAGCTGTGCCCCGTTGTCTTCCGTTTGGCAGGGGTTTTGATTGCACTTTTTCAGGCTATTGCCCAGAGAAGTTCTCCCCCATATTATGGGGCATGTCTCAACCAAAGAACAACGATATCCTGGCTGTCTTGGGCTGTAGAGCTAATGAGGTAGAGGATTGGGCTGCTGCAAGGCGTCAACTGGAAGTAGCTGCTGGCGATGGAGCCCTGAAAGGGGCGTTTCTTCGGGGGGCCCGCTTAGAAGGGGCGAACTTCGAAAACGCCGATTTGAGTGGTGCTGATCTTAGCGGGGCTATTTTGACCGAAGCAAATCTGCGAGGCGCTCGTCTGATCTTGTCTGATTTGGCTGGGGTGAGCGCGAGCCGGGCTGATTTCACCGCTGCGGATCTCAAGGGCGCCGTGCTCAAGTCGAGCAATTTTGAAATGGCGGTATTCCAAGATTGTGACTTGAGTGAGTGTGATGCCTCGTCGGCTTGTTTCGACTACAGCATGCTCGAAGGAATCTTGGCCAAACAGTCGAAGTTTCACAATGCCAGCTTGGTCGGGGCAAGTATGCAGAAGTCGAATCTCTTGGAAGCCGACTTTGATAGTGCCAATATGACGACCATAGATATGAATCAGAGTCAGGCGATTTCCGTTCGGCTTACAGATGCTCAATTGACCGATGCATTCATGGCTTCTTGTGATTTGTCGGATGCCAACTGTGATGGTGCTGACATGAGTGGGGTTGATCTCAAAGCGTCGTTCTTTGCTGCAGCCAGCCTGGAGCATGTTAATTTTCAGAAGGCATTGGTCCACGAAGCTGGCTTCGACAAATGTACTTTGAACGGGAGCGACTTCCGGGGCTGTGAAGTCAGCATGGGGTGCTTCAAGGAATGTCAGATGGAAGGTGTTCGTTGGCCAGAAAGTGGTGATGAAGGTGTCGACTCCGGCGTGTCCGGTGATTGACCCGAAGGAACTGGGGCTGCCCGCCTGTCCACGAAACATCAAGATTACCATCGAGTATGATGGCAGCAACTACTGCGGTTGGGAAAAGCAAAACAACGGCATTGGCATTCAGAAGTTAATCGAAGATGCCGTTTTCAAAATCACAGGGGAACGGACGACCATCAATGGGTCGGGGAGAACAGACGCCGGTGTTCATGCTCTGGGTCAAGTGGCGAGTTTCACCCTACAACATCAAATCCCTATACGAGACTTGGGCCGCGCTTTGGACGCCGTCTTGCCTCCCGATGTGGCGGTTTTGGCAGCCGAAGATGTTAGTCTTTTCTTTCATGCACGGTTTTCAGCGACCAGCAAACTCTATCGCTACTCCGTTCTCACGGGCCGAGCAAAAGCGCCACTGCTCAGGCATCGAACTCACCATATTCGTCATCCCCTCGACCTGGCGGCTATGCAGGAGGTAGCGGCTCTGTTCGTCGGAACTCATGACTTTTCTGCCTTCTGCAAGGAAGCCGAGAGGATCGGCGATTGCGTCCGAACCATCCACAAGTGCAGAATAATTGAAGATGGGCGGCTGATTCATTTTGAGCTTGCGGCTAATGGTTTTCTCTACAACATGGTCCGAATTATCGTGGGAACCTTGGTTTACGTCGGTAGCGGAAAATTGGGAAAGGAAGAAATTGCTTCTTTGCTCAATGGGGGAGAACGAAAATTCTCTGGCCCCACAGTTCCTGCAAGCGGATTGCACCTAGTCGAGGTATTCTATGAGTGATTGTCTTATGACTTCTTCCTTGTCTACAGCACTTTATGGAGACCACCATGGATGTAGTAATCACCGCAAGGCACGGGCATCTTTCCAAGAATGAAGAATCCTGGATTCGAGCGAAATTGAATCGCTTGAGTCGATTCTGCCAGGGTGAACGGCCAGCCCGAGTTGTGGTTGAGCATGCCCTCGACCGAAGCAAGGTTGAGGTGAACATGGGGGCTCCCAGAGGGGTTCAGCTGAACGCCCATGGGGAAGCGTCCAGTCTTCGCAAAGCGGTTCAAATGGCGGAAAATCGCTTGGAGACCCAGTTGCGCAAGAAGAAAGAACGCCTGAGGAATCATCGGGGGTGACCACGATCCTCGCTCTTTTGGGCCCGCTATTTCTTCTCATTGACCATTCTTGACCAAAATCTCTACCGACTAGTCAACCCGACTAACCGGGAGATCGTGAATAATTCGAGTCGAGCATGATTTTGCTGTCTCTATGAAGAATGCGTTTCGGTTATTAGAATCCCATGGGGCCCAAGAGAAGCGAGGTCATGTGGTAGAAACGAAACAAAACAAAGTTCTGAAAGTTGTGGCCATAGGTGGTGGGGCGGGTATGCACGCCTTGCTTTCAGGGCTGAAGGATCGAGTCTGTGACCTGGTGGCCATTATTACTGTGGCTGATGACGGTGGCAGCTCTGGGCGTTTGCGTAAAGACTTTGACATTCCCCCTCCCGGTGATATTCGTAATTGCTTGGTGGCCATGTCTGAAGACCGAGTCGATCTCGCCAAGCTGTTTCAGTACCGCTTTAAAGCATCCTTTCTCAGTGGCCATAGTTTCGGCAATTTGTTCATCGCCGCATTGACAGAGTTGAACGGTGATTTTCGCGGAGCAGTGGAGCATGCCCGACAATTGCTCAACGTGAGAGGGCGGGTTTTGCCGGCCACTGAGAGCAAGTTGACGATCGTTGCTGAGCACCCGGATGGGACCAAGAGCACCGGGCAGGTTATTGTTGACCAGACGCGCAAGTCAATCTCAAAAATCAAGTTGGTTCCCCGTCCGCCGGCCATTGCCGATGAAATTCATGAGGTGCTTTCTGAGGCCGACTTGATTTGTGTGGGGCCGGGCAAAATCTATACCGAGGTCCTACCGACTCTTCTTGTGCCAGGTATGGTTGAGGCCATCAACACATCTTCCGCCCCTAAGATTTTCGTCGCCAACTTGATGACCCAACCGGGACAAACAGAAGGTTTCACACTTGCGGACCACGTTCATCAACTTCGCAAGCTGGAACGAGGGCTCAACCTCGATATGATTCTCTGTGCTGGTGACAGGATACACGAGCAGTTACTTCAACGATACGCCGAGGCCGGGAGTGAGCCTGTGGTGCCGGTTGAGGGGACCATGGATGGTATTCCCGTGCATTCAGCGGAGCTATTGGAAAGCGGGCCCAAGGTTCGTCACAATCCAGACCGTCTGGCTGAAGCCGTGTTTGAGAGTTATAAGATACTGCTCAAGAAATAATGATGGAGGAGATGGGGCGGTGACCATTGAAGTGCCAATCGAAGTGACCAATAAGCACGGTGTTCATGCACGCCCTTCATCACTCATTGTTCGCTGTGCTTCCGACTTTGATGCTGTGATTTTGATCCGCAACGAAACCAATGGCGTCGAATCCAATGCCAAGTCTCCCATCGAGCTCATGATGCTCAATGCCCCGTGTGGCACTCATTTGACAATTATTGGCACGGGG
This sequence comes from Planctomycetota bacterium, assembly GCA_015485455.1. Taxonomy (GTDB): domain Bacteria; phylum Planctomycetota; family DRQF01; genus S139-23. Next base: position 4,069 of record WFTN01000068.1, read on the forward strand.
GCAGATGCCGAGGCTGCGGTGCAAGCTATCGTGGCTTTAATCAAGAGCGGTTTTAATGATGACTGATATTCGTTCCAAGAGATCCTACTCGAAGTAAAGGCTCATAGATGGAAACACTTTCTGGCCAAAAAGTTTCGTCTGGAATTGCCATGGGGCAGGCGATTATCCTGACCTCCGAAGAGATCAAGGTGCAGGAAGCCTACGTCGATGAGAGCAAGATCGAACTGGAAGTGAAACGCTTTCGGCGGGCTTTGGTCAAGTCAGAGAAAGACATCAAAAAACTGATCGGGGAGCAGGATCAGGTGCATGTTGATGTGGGCCGTATCATTGCGACTTCCCTTGACTTCTTGGCCGACGACATGTTGAGCGGTGCGATCGAAGGGGCTATCCGTGAGCAACGCTATACGGCGGCTTATGCCGTTTGCGAGACCATTTCAACTTTGACTGAGCAGTTCAAAGCTATCGACAATCCGGCGTTTTCGAGCAAAGTCGCGGATATGATCGACATTGAACATCGACTCCTCAACCATCTCATGGGGGGGCGGTTGAACCGGGTCCAGAAGCTGACGGCGAAAACCATCGTCATCGCGGACGATTTAACACCATCACAAGCTGTGACTCTGGACCGAGACAAAGTCTTGGCGTTTGCTACAGAAAAAGGCAGTTGGGCATCCCACACAGCGATTCTCGCCCGGGCTTTGGGCATTCCCGCTGTCGTGGCTGTTCCTCATGTTGCTCACTTGGCCTCCATTGGTTCTCAGGTCATTGTTGATGGGGACGCTGGAGTTGTGATCGTCGATCCCAGTGAAGAAACTCGCAAGCGATATCTTGAGAAAAGAAAGCGAAGCCGCCGCAGCACTGTTGCCGATTCGAATATTCGTCGCCAACCAAGTATCACCCGAGACGGTGAAGAGATTCGCATCTATTGCAACATCGAGACGAAGGAGGATGTCCCGCGAGTCAAGAAGTACGGTGGCACGGGGGTGGGTCTGTTCCGCACCGAGTTCTTGTTCTTGGGGCGGCAAACGACTCTTTCTGAAGACGAACAATACGAAGTCTACCGAGAAGCCTTGGAGGGCATGGAAGGGAAGATGGTCACTATTCGCTCCATGGATGTGGGGGCCGACAAGTTCGATCGGCGCTTCAACGCACGGAATGAACCGAATCCGTTCTTAGGCGAACGTTCCATTCGGGTGTCCTTCAGACATACGGAATCCTTCAAGACCCAGATGCGTGCCATCATGCGGGCGGGCATTCATGGCAAGGTGCGGGTTATGTTTCCTCTCATCATGGACTCGGGTGACATGATCCGAGCCCGTGCCTTGATAGCGGAAGCGCGGGCAGAGGTGGAAGAAACGGGAGTTCCTTTTGAGCGAGACCTCCGGGTTGGAGCTATGATTGAGTTGCCCAGTGCTGCCCTCAATATGGAAGCCCTCGTTCAGCACACCGACTTCTTTTCTATCGGCACCAACGATTTGACCCAGTATACCCTGGGTGTGGACCGTTTGAATCACCGCGTTTCGAATCTCTATGCTCCTCACCATCCAGCAGTTTTGCAACTGATCAAACATGTCATCAAAGTAGCCCGTCGCCATGGCAAGTACTGTTCGGTTTGTGGTGAGATGGCTGGGGAGCCAATTTACATTCCTTTACTCCTTGGGCTGGGAGTTCGGAACATCAGTGTGGCCCCTCCATCGTTGCCAAAAGTAAAGCGGATGGTCAGGAGTCTCTACCTCTCTCACTGCCACCATCTAGCTGACGCGGCCCTCAGGGCTTCCAGCGCGGACGAAGTGATGACTTTGCTCGAACAGGGTAGCTCCAAGTAGGCACAAGCGTCTTCGAAGCTCTCGCTCCTCCGCGATTTTCTCATCTACTGGTCCTTCAATC
>WFTN01000069.1 GCA_015485455.1 Planctomycetota bacterium
AGAAAAGGCTTTGTGCATCGAAACGGATCTGATTGACAAGGCAACGTCGCCTCCTTCCAGATATACCGATGGTACTTTGGTGGGGGAAATGGAAACTTGCGGTAAGCACGTGGAAAACGAGGAAGAAGCCGAAGCCCTCAAAGAAATTGGCATTGGAACCCCAGCTACCCGGGCTGCGATTGTCGAAGACCTAATCTACAAGAGGTTATCAAGGCGGGAAGGCCGTAGCCTAGTTCCTACGGCTCTGGGAGGAACTCTCATCCGTGTCGTTCGCAACCTGGAGCTGGATCAACTGGCCAAACCCGATATGACCGGCACTTGGGAGCGACGTCTGCGTCTCCTTACTGATGGTGAATATGACACCGAGCGGTTCCGTAGGGAAATCAAAGAGTCAGTGGAAGACATGGTTTCGAAGGTCCAGAACGCCGAAAGTGGTTCCGCCGTTTTCGAGATTGACCACCCGGAAAAGTTGACCTGCCCCAAGTGTAAGAAACCGCTGGAAGAAAAGGCCTACAGCTACTTCTGCCAAGACCAAGAAGAATGTGGTGTGCGGATTCACAAAGATGCAGGGGGCAAGCATCTTTTTCCTGAGATCCTTGCTCAGCTTATTTCAATGAAGGATGAGGAAGATCCCTTCATCGGTCCATTCACTGGATTCGAACGGCCCAAAGCTCCCTGCTTCATGAAGATCACTGATGATGGCATGGTTGTCTTGAAGCCTGATGGTGACATCGACTTCGAATCTCCGGAGATGAAGCCAGAAGAGCAAGTGGAAGATGGTGTTGTGATGGGCAAGTGCCCTCAATGCCAAGAGGAAGTTAAGTCTCTGGGTTCCGGCTATAAATGTACGGGTTGTAAGTTCCGTCTATCGAAGAAACTCCTCTTCCGCGAATTGCCACCAGCCCAAGTGAAGAAACTTCTGTCCAGCCCCGAAGGTGAAACCGACTTGATTGAAGGTTTTATTTCGAAACGGGGTCGACCTTTCAATGCTCAGCTCTACTTTGATGAGAAGGGATCGTTGAAGTGGAAATTCCCCCCACGCCCAAAAAAGGCAGCTAAGAAGAAGGTCAAAAAGAAGGCTAAAAAGAAGACGAAGAAGAAGGTGACCAAGAAAAAGGTCGCCAAGAAGAAGGTTGCAAAGAAGAAAGCAGCCACCAAGAAAAAAGCGGCGAAGAAGACCGACGACAAGTCGGAGTAAGAAGGCTTCTTGTTTGCCAATCATGCAATGCAAGTAAACGTTGATCCCAACATTCCCCGGATCTACGTGATGGTGAAGCCATGAAGATATTGCTTTGCGTCCACATCTATCTGCCTGAGCACAGAGCTGGAGTTGAACTCTACACTGCTCAACTTGCTTCACATCTCGGGGCACAGGCGGACGTAGCCGTCGTAACCACGAAGAAGGTCATTTCACGGGTAACAGGGCACGTCAGTCAGCGCGTGGAGTCGGGTGTTCCTCTTTGGGAAGTGGTCAACAATCTCTGCCACGATTCTGTAGAAGACACATGGAACAACCCGGCTATGGAAGAGGCCTTCGCCGCAGTCCTAAGAGAGTTTCGTCCAGATGTCGTTCACTTTCAGCATCTTATGTATTGGTCTGTGGGATTACCGCGCTTGGCGAAACAAGCTGGCTGCCGCACCTATCTGACTCTCCATGATTTTTGGCTGATGTGTTCTCGCATGGGGCAATTGGTGGCTCCCAATGGCCAACTCTGCCAATCACCCGAACTCCATAAATGCGCATCCTGTCTTGAAGCCACTCCTTTTGGTCAACCAGAAAATGCCAAAATTTGGATCTCGAGGTTGATTCGATTGCGAAGACTCACGGGCATCGCTTTGGACGAGCCCATGCGTTGGGCGGCGGCTAAAAAGGGTGGCGACGTTCCTTCTAAGCCTCCAACAAATTGGGAGGAAACAAGAGCAACGGCCAAGAGTCTTGAATACGTTGTCCAGCGCCAGGCTGCTTTTCAATCGTTAGTCCAGTACCTCGATTTGATCATTACACCTTCACAAGACCTCATGGACCGTTTCATCAACTGGGGCTTGGACTCGAAGAAATTTCGGTACTTGCCCCAGGGACGAGACCATGCCGCATTTGCGAAGATCAAACCGAGGAAGTTTTGCGGCAGCACTCATTTTGTCTTTGTGGGAACCATTGCTCCTCATAAAGGGATTCGAGAACTGGTGGAGGCAGCCAAAAATTTAGAGGGCAGGAATTGGTCCTTGGAGATCTATGGGCCTTACGCCAAACAAATGGCCTATTGGCAGGAAGTGAAAGCCTGCGCTAAGTCCCAGGATAACATCACTCTCCATGGCCCTGTGGCCCCAGAAGATTTGCCTGCGGTGTTTGCCAAAGCTGACGTATTCTGCATTCCTTCATTATGGAATGAGTGTTGCCCATTGACGATTCAAGAGGCTTTCATGGCGCATGTCCCGGTCATCGCTTCGGATCTGGGAGGGATGAAAGAACTGGTACAGGACGGAGTCGGCGGCCTCAGGGCAGAAGCTGGTAATGTGGAAGACTGGACTCGTGTGATGCAGTCCGTGGTCGATTCCCCGAGCCTTCTGGAGCAACTCAAACGAACCGTCCCGGCCGTTCCTGAGATTGAGGAGCACATCGAAGAATTACGTCGTATCTACGGCTGAAATCTTCGGTTCAACGTAGGAACACTTTCGGCCTCCGCGATACATCCCCTCCATTTGTAGGAATGCCCAGAACGGCGCAGCCAAGAGGCCCCAGAACCTCAGAGCCCAAGATGATTTCCCCGCAGTCAAACAGCTTTTCCAGAAGCGGAAGCAGGTCCCAGCAGAACGTCTCAGTTGCATGTATCGTGTGTCTATTGGGACGAAATCACAAAGAGTTCTGAGTGTCTGATGCACAGAAGAAACTCGAGAATAAAATTCCTTCCAAGTTACATCGTGAGAGTGGGAAACAATGGAGGCTGGGCAAAAGGCAATGGAACCGCCACTTAAAAGGTAAGATCGAGCCCAAATCAGATCTTCCCCGAACATCGTGGGCTCGAAGGGGTGATTCATCAGTGATTGCCGATAGATGGCGCTGGATACGTTGTCGAAGCGAATGCGCTCCACTCGAGCCAGTGGGCTGAGGCCCGCATATTCTTCGGGGGACAAGGGCAAGCGGAGTTCACAAGCCATCGATTTCTTCATATGCCGCTGGACGTTGATGAGTTGGAAGGGATGGCAACTCTGTCGAGGTTCTTGGGCTGAGAAACAGGCAACGGTAGGAGAGTTCTTCATGGGGGCGATGAGCTCGGCCAACCATTGATCATTGCGAGGTTTTGCATCTTGTGACAGAAAGACAATGACTTCCGATTGGGATTCTTTGGCTACTCGGTTGCGGGTTTGTCCGTGATTAAATGTCTCTTGCGGAATAACCTCAAAAGGTACATGGCGAGAAGCGAGTGCTTCGTGAGTAAATCCGTCATTAGAACTCGAATCGACAACAGTGAGTTCGAAATCGCCTTCGTAGTCTTGGGTCAAAACGGAATCCAAGACATCAGCGAATTCTGGACCGGCATTCCAAGTTGGGATGAAAATCGTCACCGAAGGAATCATGTGAGCGGTCTCACCAGAAACCACCAGGCTCCTAAGAGCTTGTCCAGGACAGTTTGGGCCATGCCAATCAATCCTTTGCGTTCAATGAGAGGAGAGATGGTGAGATGATCTGAACCGAGGAGAACTCTGTCGCGGACCTTTCGGGCTCTTTGAATAGCACTTCTTTTTCGCAGAATCGCGGGCAACATTTTCACGAGCGCCCACTTACCTTGCAACCATGATCCTGCGCAACCACTCTTGGCAGCAAAGAAGAAATAGGCCAACTCATAGAGTGCCAATCCTGGGCTCCCTAGCAAGATCGCTCGCCAGCCATGGTTCTTGAGGATGCCAATCCAGCGGTTGCGGCTATGAAGAAAGACCCGACGTTTGCTGTATGAGCCTTTTTCCCGAAATGAAATCCCTTCAGTACCTTCCCGATGAAACACCAGCGCTTGGGGAACGTGAACGATGCGTTGCCCTCGGCTTCGTACCCGGTAGGAAAGGTCATGGTCCTCAAAGAGAATGAAATGGGCTGGGTCGTAGGCTCCGCATTCGAGGATAAGATCAGCTCTCAATAGCAAGGCAACACTGATGGCTGCATCGATGTCGGCTACCTCTTTTCGCGCCTCCGACAAAGGACCATAGAAATTGTGAAGGGTCATCATGCCAACGTAGTGCATGGAGGCACCATCATAGTGCACCCGGTCTCGCTCGCCATCGAACAAGGATCGGGGGTGGACGATGGCAACGTTTTCCTCCATCTGAGTTAGGAGCGACTCTAAGCACTGAGGATGAAGCATGGCATCATTGTCGATGGACAAAACCAGGTTGTTGCGGGCTTCCGTCAAACCAGCATTTCTCGCAGGACAAGGGCCATCATTGGACTCTAAGACCACGATTTTCACTTGGGGAAAGGATTCCCTTACGAATGGGACCGAATCGTCGTCTGAATTGTTGTCCACCAAGATGATCTCATCTGCTGGATAACTCTGGTTTAGGGCCGCCTCAATGCAGTCATTCAAGTAATGACGGCCGTTCCAATTGGTAATAGCGATGGTGACTGATTCTTCGTGCATGGCGGAAACATACCACAACCGGGCGCGTGTGTGCTATAAAGCGTCTGCACATCTGGCCAAAGTTTGTTCTGTTTTGTGGGTGATGGCTTGAAGATTCTGACTGTTAGTCACGGTTTCCCTCCAGACCAAATGGCTGGAGCAGAGATCTACGCCTATAAGGTATCGATGGGCCTTCGAGCCAGAGGCATGGATGTCACCGTTTTTGCTCCGGGAAGTCGTCCTGAAGCAAGAGAATATCAGATTCTGACTGAGAACGTCGATGGTCTACCTGTCCTCAGGATGAATAACAATTTCCTCGATCTCCATGATCTGGCCTCCACCTACGGCAATGTAGACATTGAAACAGTCTTTCGCCAAGTCATAGCTGAGCAAAATCCAGACATTGTCCACGTCCACCACACCATAGGCACAACGGCCAACAACATCGCCATTGCCAAAGAAGGGGGGGCCAAGGTCATCGTCACGCTTCACGACTTCTGGTTTCATTGTGCTCGTGGCCAAAGGCTGACACCGCGAAATCACCTCTGCGTCAAGGTCCAGCCTTGGCGCTGTTCGTTGTGCTTGGCCAAGAAGAGAACGCGCTATCTGCTCAACTACGTCATGGCTTCCCTAAGAGGAAAAGCTCGGTGCCAGAGAGATGAAAGCCCCTTCGTCGGCTTGGCCAAGTTGCCCCTGAGGTTGGTCCCTTACATCTTCAATGAATTCGGCACGCGGCCCATGACAAAACGAGCGCAAGTAATGGCGGATTCCTTGGCTCTTGCGGATATTATTCTCGCCCCTTCGAAATTCATTGCTAGCAAGTATGTGGAAGAGGGTGTCGATCCTCAGAAGATCAAACATTGGCCTTATGGATTGGACGAAGGGACTTTTCCCCCCAAAGAAGAGAAAACCCGGCCAACTGAAGGTGAAAAGTTGAGGTTCGGATTTGTCGGCACTTTGATTCCTTCCAAGGGAGTCGATCTCCTCGTGTCGGCCTTTCAGTCCATTTCTCCAGAAGCCGCTACCTTGGAGATCCATGGTGGGCCAGCGGGGCCTAATGGTCCAACTTACGAGTCCAAACTTAAGCAGATGAATCGACATCCAGGGCTCACTTTTCACGGACGATTTGACAACAAAGAAATTGTCTCAACGCTTGAGCGATTCGATGTTCTTGTGGTTCCTAGCCGCTGGTACGAGAACGCCCCTCTGACTCTGGCCGAATCTTCTTTGGCAGGTTTGGCGGCCATTACCACCGGCCATGGGGGCATGGAAGAACTCGCCGAAAATTTCGGCAATGCCATCACCTTCACACCATTTTCCAAAGACTCCCTCACCCAAGCCATGCAGAAACTCATTGATGATGAAGGGTTGTTGTGCAAGCTAAAAAACGCCATCGGCCATGTGCGCACCGTTGAGGATGATATCAATGCTTTGGTCCGACTCATGACGAACTTGTCCTCAGAAGCCACAGACAGTTTTGTTGAGAACTGATAGGATGGGCGCACATGAAGGAGATCTATGCCATGAAAAAACAAGTTTCACGTCGGGGATTTATCAAGAGCGGCATTCTCGTGGCAGGTGCAGGGGCCACTTTGTCTCAGTCCCTCCCAGCATTCGCAATCGGAAAAGAAACCAAGTGCGCAGTGGCCTGCAGCAGCAACGGGTTGCCCTATATTGCTGAAGCTCTTGAGAAACTTGCTAAAGGCCAAGATACCTTGGATGTGGCCATTGAAGCGGTGAATCATGTTGAGAACGATCCGAACGACATGAGCGTGGGATATGGAGGTTTGCCGAATGCTGATGGCGTGGTTGAACTTGATGCCAGTTGCATGCACGGTCCAACAAACAATGCTGGGGCCGTTGGGGCCCTTCAGGGCATCAAGAACCCTTGTCGTGTTGCTCGGGACGTCCTGTGGAATACCAATCATGTCATGCTTGTGGGCGAAGGAGCACTGCGGTTCGCCAAGATGATGGGGCACAAAGAAGAGAACTTACTCACCGAAAAAGCCCGTCGCGTTTGGCTACACTGGAAACGGAGTCACTCCACCAAAGATGATTGGTTGGAACCCCATGAGAAACGTCCTGAACTCAAGAAAAAGAAGGACGGCAAGCGAGAGACCGGTACCATCAACTTCAATTGCTGCAACGAGAAGGGAGAAGTGAGCGCTGTTACAACCACCAGCGGTTTAGCCTGGAAGATCCCTGGCCGGGTTGGAGATTCTCCTATCATCGGTGCAGGTCTCTACGTCGACGGCAAGATCGGCGCTGCAGGCAGCACGGGCACAGGAGAATGTGTCATTGTCGGATGTGGTGCCCACACCGTTGTTGAAGCTATGCGCAATGGCATGCACCCCAAGGATGCCTGTATCCACGGGATCAAGCGGGTGATTGAGATGAATACCATGCCCAATCGTCTCAAAAAGAATGGCCGCCCCAACTTCCAAGTCAACTTCTATGCGGTCAACACCAAGGGTGAATTCGGAGGAGCTGCCATCTACCCAACGAAATTTGCTGCTGGAGACGCCAAGGGCGTAAGACTCATCGAGTCTGCTTCCCACTTTTCTTCTTGGTAGAATTCTGAGACGAATGAGGCTGCGATGGATCAACGGCTAAACATCAACCGTCGAGAAAAGACCCGCAAGAAAATAATGAGGCCGATGAAGCAAGCCAAAAATGCGACACTGATCATTCCCAAGGTCGACGGTGAGCGTGAGGACAACTCCTCCCGCAATGCTGCCAAGAGTTCCGTTTTTCTCTCTGGATCAAGGGCGAACTCGTCATTCTCCACCATGGCAATCCACTGTTCATGATAGTCAATGCCTCGGGGTGTACGCAGACAAAGCTCGAAGGCATGGAGCTTTGCCCTTTTATCATAACGTGAACTCTCGGCGATAAAGCGATTGACAACATAGGAGTCATTCACTCTTCGGATAGAAGAACCTCTGGGCTGGTCAAGAAGCTCGATGAATCCTGCCGCCATGGCGGCTTGTTGGTAGCTGTAAGAATGAGATCCGGCGTCCTTGCTCTTGTTGACCAGCAGCGTCCCCTTGAGTCCTCCAGCTTTTCTATTCGCCCGCCGAAGAATCTTCTTGGCTTGTTTCCTGGGAAAACACGATGTCAACGATTGAAACCGACTCATGTCCAACAAAATCATGGCAAACTTGCGATCAGCGCCCAGTTCGAATTCATTGCCCAAGAGTGTCAAGATGTCCGCCAAGGTGACATCCTTGGTTTTCACCGTCATATCTGGAGTGTCTTCCAAGTAAATCCCGAAACGGCGCGAGGTGTATCCACGTTTGGCACGGTCCCTGAAGTAATTCCAGTTCTTGAAATCGAAAACTGAAATGTGGCCCTGCCTGCGGCTCACAGGAGCTGAACCAAATCGATTCCATTCATCGAATCCCCGCACCCAAGTCAAGCGCCCGTTCTCTTCAAGGATGCCGTCTTTCAGCCCTCTTCTTCCGGCAACAAAGACGTTCTCTCCTGGGTTTCGGCGTTTGACCCGAATGCGCCACCATAGATTGGGTTCTGGGTTGACCCCATCCGTAATCTCAGATCGAGCATATCTTCGTGTCAGATAGCTCATGGAAGAATTACGATGATTCCCACCACCGTACGAACCGTAAGCAGCGATGATGTCTATGAAGAAAACGGAACCGCCTTTGAGGGGGTCACATGGTTGAGTCACCCGCATGCTTCCAGAAACTATAGGCTCAATCATCTCGATTTGTGCACCAAGCGAAGGGGAGACGACACCGATGAGCAGAAGGAAGAGAACAGCGACATGGAGCTTCATAGACATATCTCGATCAGTAAACGAGCAAGGACTCAATCTTCAAGTTGTCGCCCAATTTCTTCCGACCTTTCAAGAAGGAAAGCTCAATGACGAAGGCACAAGCAACAACCTCGGCACCTTGATTTTCAACCAAACGTTGGCAAGCACTGATGGTGCCCCCTGTGGCCAGCAGATCATCAATCAAGACGACTCTTTGCCCCGGTTTCACAGCATCTTCGTGCATTTGCACTGTGTCTTCGCCATATTCAAGGGCGTAACTCTCTTCGACGGTCTTCCATGGAAGTTTTCCTTTTTTTCGAATTGGGGCAAAACTTTTTTCCATCTTAACGGCCAAGGGGCAGCCAAAAATGAATCCCCGGGCTTCCGGGCCGAGGATGACATCGAATTCCACTCCTGACAAACATTCTGCCAAGACGTCTATGGATGCGGCGAAGCCACTTGGATCTGCCAGAAGAGGGGTGATGTCTTTGAATAAGATGCCTTCCTTGGGAAAGTCTGGGACATCCCGGATGAGGCCCTTGATTTGATCGATTTTGGAATTGTTTTTCATTGGTCGCTCTTTTTTGAAGTCTTCAAACAAGAATAGCCAGGTATCAATGGTGGCTACCTTTACATATGAGATTCCCATTCGTCTTCTAAGTTCTTCAGCTCTTCTTCCAGAGATAGGAGTTCTGCTTTCAAATCCCTTAAGGCCTGAGGATCCTTGTAAATATCCGGACTTTCCATCGCTTTCATGATGTTGTCCTTTCTCTCTTCGGCTTGCATGATTTCAGCTTCAACAGTGGATATAGCCCGCTTCTTGACTTTCCCTAGTGAGTTCGTCCGATGTTTGTCTTCTTTTTGTCGTTTTTTTGATTCTCGCTTGGCCTCTGCCGCTTCCAGATCAGCTATCTCTCGTTGTTCTCGGGCTCGGCGTTGACGACCCTTGCGGACGAAACTGTAGTTCCCCACACCCAGTTCATGGTGGTCTCCCTCGAGCCAAAGAACTTTGTTGCAAACCCGGTCCAAGAAGAAACGGTCATGTGATACCGTGACAATAACCCCGTCATAGTCGGCTAAGACTGATTCTAAAGCCTTGCGAGAGGGGATATCCAGATGATTGGTAGGCTCATCCAGAACCAGGACATTGGGACGGGCCAAGATCAATTTAGCCAACATGAGTTTGCTTTTTTCTCCTCCAGAGAAACTACTGAGAGGGCGATGAACATCGTCGTCGCGAAAAAGAAAACGGGCCAAGAAACTCCTGATTTGAAGGTCTGTCAGTTGAAGATCTGCTTCGGCGATTTCTTCGTATGGGCTGAGTTCTGGGTTAATCGTTGTTTGCAACTGGTCGAAGTATCCCACGTCTGCAGTTTTCCCAACAACAACGGTGCCAGCTAAA
>WFTN01000070.1 GCA_015485455.1 Planctomycetota bacterium
CTGGAAGAATGTAGAAGCCGCCAACGGGGCAGGGGTTTCATTCAATGAGGGCATGCGGCTTCTTGCGGGTGCACCAGCAAAACTCAAGGCGGAGGGGTCGCTTGGTGAAGAAGAACAGGCGTGGTCATCGCTAAAAGCAGGCAAGTGGCTTTCGGAACTTGTTTCAAACCTGCGCGATCCATCAAAGTCAAATAGCCGAGGTCCCAGCAAGAACCTTCATGGGACTCTTCGACCCTACCAGGAAATCGGCCACAAGTGGCTTTGGCTCTTGACGAATCTCGGATTGGGCGCCTGTCTTGCCGATGACATGGGATTAGGAAAGACCATCCAAATGATATCCCTGTTGTTGACAATGAAAGAAGAACGAAAAGCGCAAAGCAAGCCATCTTTACTGGTGCTTCCTGCGTCTCTTCTCTCCAATTGGAAAGCAGAGCTAAGAAAGTTTGCACCGACGATCGAGGCCAGCTTCGTCCATCCGTCAGAAATGGACAAGGCCAATCTGATGAAGATAGGTGAACAGTCGGGCAAAATGCTCAAGAGCACCGATGTCGTTGTGACCACCTACGGCATGCTGCTCAGGCAGAACTGGTTACTCGACTTGAAGTGGCGGCTGGTGATCTTGGACGAGGCACAGGCCATCAAGAATCCAGCTTCCCGCCAAACGAAGGCAGTCAAGAAACTGAATTCCGAATCCCGAATCGCGCTGACCGGAACGCCGGTCGAAAATCGACTCTCTGATTTGTGGTCCCTGTTTGATTTTCTCTGTCCAGGTCTTTTGGGTTCGGCCGCAACATTCAAGAAATTCGTGAAGACTTTGGAAGCCCGGCATCATGATCAGTACGCCCCCCTGAGAAATCTGGTCAGGCCCTATGTCTTGAGGCGCCTTAAGACTGATAAGAGCATCATCACCGATCTTCCCGACAAAACAGAGGTGAAGGCATTTTGCGGCTTGGCCAAAAAACAGGCGGTCCTCTATGCCAAGTCCGTGGGAGAGCTCGGTGCGGAGCTTGACGGACTTGATGGCATGAGCCGTCGCGGCCTAGTCCTTGCCTACCTCATGAGATTCAAACAGATCTGTAACCACCCCAGTCAGTTCCTTGGCGATGGAGACTATGATCCGAAAGACAGCGGCAAGTTTGAACGACTTCGTTCGATCTGTGAAGAAATCGCTTCCCGCCAAGAGAAGGTTTTGGTGTTCACTCAGTTTCGCGAGATGACCGAACCGATTGCATCGTTCCTTGGCAATGTTTTTGGCCGTGATGGCCTCATTCTGCATGGCGGAACAGCAGTCAAGAAACGCAAGAGCTTGATCGATCAGTTTCAAAGAGAGGGTGGCCCGCCCTTCTTCGTTCTCTCACTCAAGGCCGGCGGCACAGGTCTTACTTTGACCGCAGCATCGCATGTGATACATTTCGACCGATGGTGGAATCCAGCTGTCGAAAACCAAGCCACCGACAGGGCTTTTCGTATCGGACAGCACCGAAACGTCGTAGTCCACAAATTCATCGCTCGCGGAACGGTCGAGGAAAAGATTGACGCCCTGATCGAAGACAAGAGCAACCTCGCCGACGATATTCTGAAGGCCGGGGCAGAATCCAAGTTGACCGAGATGAGCAACGAGGAGCTACTCAAGATAGTCGCCCTCGATGTCAACAGAGCAACAGCATAGGAAGCACAGAAGATGAGCAGGAATGACAATTGGAAACCCTATGTTTCGGTTGCGAAGCGTCGCGCTCGTGCTGCGAAGCAGATGGCTAAGTTACGAAAAAAAGGACTCGACGTTCAGCCAGTAGAGATTGAGGGTCGTAAAATCGCTCGAACATTCTGGGGCGAAGCTTGGTGCGAGCACTTGGAGTCATTCAGCGATTACGAAAACCGCCTGCCTCGGGGGCGGACCTATGTCCGCAATGGTTCTGTATGCCACCTTGCCGTGAGCCAGGGCGAAGTCAACGCCATGGTCAATGGCTCAAGACTCTACAACGTAAAGATAGAAATCAAGACGCTTGCCAAGAAGAAATGGCAGAGGCTCAAAGAACAATGTAGCGGAGAAATTGGCTCGCTTATCGAGCTTCTTCAAGGCCGTTTGTCGAAAAACGTGATGCGAGTCGTCACCGACAGCCAGAAGGGTTTGTTCCCTCATCCCAAGGAAATCGGTTTGTCTTGCAATTGCCCTGACTGGGCTACTATGTGTAAACACGTGGCGGCAGTCCTCTATGGCGTGGGCGCACGACTTGATGAAAAACCGGAGTTGCTGTTTCGCTTGCGAGGCGTTGACCAGAATGAATTGATCGGCGCTGGCATTGATGTGAAGAGTGCTACGGAAAAAGCGAGGGGCGGTCGCAGACGCATCGCGGATGACGCTTTGGCCGGCGTTTTCGGCATCGATTTGCCAGACAATGAAAATCTAACTCAGCCCAAGCCCCGAGGGCGCCCGAAGACAAAGAAAGTGCCCAAGTCCAAGAAGGCGTCGGCCCCACGCAAGAAGGCCAAAAAAGTATCGCCTCGAACGGCTCAAAAATCTGGCCCAATTACCGGAAAGTCCATCACCAATTTGCGCGAGAAATTTGCCATGACAAAGAGCGAATTCGCCATGTTGCTTGATGTCAGTGGATCCACCATTGGAAGCTGGGAAAAGAAAGCAAGCAAAACGCTGAGGCTTCAGCCTCGTTCTCTCGAAGCCTGGACTTCAGCCAAGAAACTGTCGAAACGTAAAGCGTGGGCGCAACTGAATAAACCATAGATCCTCGAATTTCTATCAGGTCGCCCAGAAACCAAAAAATGCCCTATGGGATTTGCAGGGCTTCAATGACTGGCAACGAATCTTCACGATGAAGCTTCCGAGTCCGAGTCCATCGTTCACACCGACGAGGTCACAAGTTCAAGTCTTGTATCGCCCACTTACATAAGTCCAGCCGACGCGAGTGTTTCGCGTACCTGCCGCTTGCGGCAGCTGCGGCTCCAAGACCCCTGAAGTCCGGTAGTACTACCGGGCTTCAGGCTGGAATAAGGAGTTTCGCAGTATGCCTGCCCCCAAATGTAATTTCCCCAGCTATCGCCACCATAAGCCCACAGCTCTTGCCGTGGTCACAATTGATGGTCGCGACATCTATCTTGGCCCCTACAAAAGCGCCGAAAGCCGAGAGAGATATGACAGGACCATCGCCGAGTGGCTTTCAGCTGGCAGGAGGCTCCCGCCCAGGCGAAAAGAGAAAACAGTCATCTCAATCGCTGAGTTAGTGCGCGACTTCATGCTTTACGCAAAATCCCAATACCTGAAGCATGGCAAAGAGACTTCCACCGTCAGTCAGTTCCAGAACGCTCTGAAACCAATGCTCGCACTCTACGGCAGGACACCGGCCTGCGAGTTTTCTCCCCGATGCCTCAAGGCTGTCCGCGAGCATATGATCCACGAATCTAAGAAGGCCGGGCACCCGTTGTATCGTAAGACAGTCAATGATCGTTGCTGGCGGATCAAGCACGTCTTCTCCTGGGCCGTCGCCGAAGAGTTGATGGGGCCGGAGGTCTATCAGACGCTAAAACCGGTAAAGGGTATTCGTAAGGGCAGGCGTAGGGACGTTCTTGAGTCAAAGCGGGTACCAGCCGTTTCCCCCAAGGATGTCGAAAAGACTCTTCCGTTTCTCTCAGAGCAGATTGCTGCCATGGTTAACTTGCAGCTCATTACGGGCATGCGGCCCGGCGAAGTTACCATCATGCGGATGGTGGACATCGATCGAGAAGGGGAGGCTTGGGTTTATCGCCCGGAAGTCTACAAAACTGAGCATTTGGTTGAAGATGAGGACGAAGAGCGTGTCGTCATGCTCGGCCCAAAGGCTCAGGAGATTGTTCGTCGCTTCTTCCAGATGTCCCCGACTGATTACTTGTTTTCTCCAAAGGCAGCCGAAGATGTTCGCCATAAGAGGCAACGTCTTGAACGAAAGTCTAAAGTGCAGCCGAGCCAGCGGAACCGAAGGAAGCCCAACAGGACACGGCCCCCAGGGGAATGCTACAATGTCGCTTCGTATCGGCGTGCCATACACAGAGCGTGCAAGAAGGCGAAAGCAAAGCGGTGGTCTCCCAATCAGCTCCGTCATACCTGTGCGACCTTGCTGCGCAAGAAATATGGCCTCGACGCTGCTCGTGCCGTTCTCGGTCATAGCTCAGTTGTCGTGACACAGGTTTACGCAGAGATTGATCAGGCCATAGCCGCCAAAATCATGAACGAAGTTGGATGATCTAATCGTCAATAAAAAGCCGAGCGAGGAATGTGTCCTCGCTCGGCGTCGTTAACGTGATTCTGGGCGACCTATTCAGGGATTCATGCCAAGGTCGCGGAGTTCTTGCTCCGCTTTTCTGGCAAGGTCCTTGTCAATGGGATTGGTGTCCGATGAATCGTCACAACCTTGATACGGGGCTTCCAATTCAGTGGGAGTGGAGGCCAACTCCCACCAAAATTCATGGAGCCAGCGTTCTGTCGTGTAAGCGACTCTCCCGACTTGCTCATATTTGAGCTTCTTACCATTGAAACCTTTCTTGGCCCATCGCCACAAAGTGCTTGGCGATTTCGTCTTGCCATTTGCACTTCTTGGCACCAAATGGCGCGCCTTGCTAAATGGAAGTAGGTCATCCGATAACTCACGTCTGCGATTTGGCCCATCTAAGGACCGTTCGCGTCTATTCACGGCTAATACTCACAAACTTTCGTTTGTGGTGGACACATAGATTGGTCAGTGCGGAGGTGTGTCCATCTCTACAGTAGTCCTGCAGGCCGTTCCGACAGGGTAGGCGTAGGAAAAAGACGATGATCCATCGTCCCCGGCAATCAAGATTGCCTGTCGCACCAATTGATCATTCATGACATCGCGTCCGGTTGCAAGTCGAAATCCAACGGGCTGCTAATTCGCGGGAAACTACTTACCGTCTGGAGATAGCGTGTGCTTCCGTGGTGAGGTCAGGGACTTTTCGGGTAGGTTGGCCGAACGTTGGGCAAGAAAACCTGTTCAGCGAACCGCACGGGCTCAGAAAGTGCCAAATAAATTGCCGCGCAGATGCAGAGTCAAAAAGAAGACACTTTATTTCAAAAAAATCGGTATTGATCAGGCCCGCTGTTCAGTTGCGATTGTCATTACCAACTGACATCATCGGAAAATCGCGGCTGGTATGCGAGCACCAGTCATTACGATCCTAAGCTGAGCTGCTACAATCTAAACCATGACAAATCCGAGCGAACCCCGACCCGATCATGGTGAGTTCCAAGTGGAAATGCCAAGCGAAAAGTTGCGAATCATCGCCGATAGCATCCGCAAGGCACAGGGAATATTGACGGTGCCCCAGGCCGGTATTGGACGCGTCTTGTCGCAAAGGTAAAGGCCGACTGCCAAAACACCAAGAGATGCAGAAGTGAGAATGGGGCCAAGCCAAATCAGCGCTCAAGAGACCTTTACGAATGTTCGACTTGGGCGTCTGAGTTTGGGGCAGACACATCATTGCGAGCATTGCCGGAATTGTTGTCTCATCAAAGCTTGGACATCGCTCGAAAATGATCTGAATATCCTGTTGCCTCGAAAACCAATTTCAACCCGCTCTTGAACATCTCGTAGTCAAATTCCTTCAAGTCAATGATGTTCTGACCAAGCGAATGCGACTCGCGATTTATGTAGCGGTAGAATGCTTGAAATTTCATGTCTTGGAGCTCGGACATCCGAAACACGTTGTTCAAATCCTTCTTACCTACAAAGTTGAAGAAGTACTCAACGATGTTTCTCATGCAATTGGCGATAAGCGCAGGTGGGTGATTCGGATCATTCACAACGGACCAATATGCTTGGTAGTCGCTTTGGATCTCCTCGTATTTCATCTTCTGTATTGAGCTGCCGGAGGCGGGTTTGGATAGCCTGAAGAGTCGCTGAGTCTCTTTCCGCCGTTCGTGTTTTGTCTCTGTTAGCTCATAGAAGAAGTACAGGCTATGTGTAAGCACGATCACCTGGCTGTAACGATCGTCTTCAAAAAACACTGACTTTATCAGACGGCCTACATTGAAGATGAAAACATGCGACATGCTCGAAATAGGGTCATCAATTACAACGATACGTTGAGTTGCCGTCTCCTCCGCGTTTGATTTGCCTTTGCACAGCTCGCAGAAATAGAGAAAACTGATCATCGCCTTCTCACCTTCGCTGAGAGTCTGAAAGGCATCGACGGACTCGTTTTCGCGAATCACTCGATAGCGGGTCTCCGTGTGCTTGTGTACGTGAAAGTCATCAATGCCCAAATCCAGAAGGCCAGCATTGATCGCGTCGACAGCAGCATCAACATTGACTGTGTCCTTCTGCGCTTCCAAGATCTCATTTCCTGCGGCGACGAGGTCTGAATCTACTTTCTTGGTGTCGCGTCCAAGTTCGTCCAGCTTCTTATTGGTCGAGCTTAGATCCAGAGAGAACCTCGACAAAGTCTGGTCGTAGTCCCAGCGCATCAGCTGCCAGAACTCGTTTCTCAGTGCTTCAAGTGAAGCGTCTCGATTCTTCAAGCGATCGTTGTAGCTGCCGACGGATTCATTCAATTTGGCAACTGACTTATTGAACGAATCGACCTTGACCTCCGTGCTTTCCAATTCGATTAGTGCTTTTGGGTTCTGCTTCTTTTCTTCGATTCTGGCAATGTTGCTTTGCATCGCTGTCTTCAACGAGTTGTATCGTTCAGAAATCGTTGATTGGTGCTCTCTTGCCAAAGGGTGATTCGTGAAATCGTCGACGTTCGGTAAGGAACTGAGGGCGGCGAGGTATGTTGAGTGCAGCGATTCCAACGTGTCGATCTGTTGTTGGTAGCTCTCATCGAAATACTCCATGACGCCTGCTTTGAATTTCGACGTAATCGTGTCGACTTGGCAGAACGGACAAGGAACGG
Source organism: Planctomycetota bacterium (assembly GCA_015485455.1). Taxonomy (GTDB): domain Bacteria; phylum Planctomycetota; family DRQF01; genus S139-23. The sequence goes on from WFTN01000070.1 coordinate 6,901, forward strand.
CATTCTCGCCAACAGCTGCCTCGAATATTGCGGGTTCGCTTCGAAGAGGTCGTTGATGACGGACGCAAAAAAGTCTGCCTGACGAATGAAACTGGAGATGGAGTTGGCGATCATCTCAGAGACAATTCCTACGAAGACGATGGCTATCGGTATCACGATGCGATGCACCTTGCTCATCTGGCTGTTTTGGGCTGGTCACCAGTCTTTCGGAAACTGCTAAAGAGAAAACGCAAGAGCAATAAGCTGACCGACGAGATCGAGGATGGTGGCAGAGCGAAGGTAATTGAGGAAGCATTGGTAGCGTTTGTCTACGAGTATGCGCGAAGCCATGCATACTTGGACGGCGTCGAAAAGCTGGATTATCAACTTCTCAGGACGATCAAGTCGCTGACCAGTGGTCTTGAGGTTGCCAGGTGGTCATTACGAGATTGGGAAAGCACCGTAATCCAAGGATTTGACGTTTGGCGTCGTCTCATTCGAGACAAGGGCGGAGTTGTTGTCTGCGACATGGCAGAACGCTCAATTACTCTTGAGTGAATACTCAAGTCGAATACCGAAAATTCTAAATGCCTCCAAACTGCTGAATGTCCATTCGACTCCTTCTGTAGTAGGAAATCTGCCCCCATGGGGGCGGCTCTCTGAAGCAGAGAGCCGAAGGCCGAGCCCCTGCCAGGAAAGACCTGGCAGAGGACCCCTCGGCCAGAAGAACCTGAAATTTCAAATGACTCGTGGGTGGGTCAATTTTAGATTGGCAGGTGGGTCAGTTTTCGCTTGTCATTTCCAGTCACGAAAAAAGACGTGGATTTTGTTTGCGTAAAGATCCGCAAGAGTGCATCGTCGCAGAGGTAGACGGAATAGAAGGAACGCAAAGGCGTCCTTCAGCAAAAGACAACCTAAGAATTCTGAATCGAATTCCTGAACGGAATTTCGACCAATGAAATTCCATCTCTCGATTTTCGCAGAGTTTAATTCTTGGTCGATTCTAAGA
>WFTN01000071.1 GCA_015485455.1 Planctomycetota bacterium
CATAAAAACTGCACCTTGGTATTGCCCCTGAATTTTTTCCAATTGGACACGCAAGATATTTCCATTGGTTAACTCTGCTACGAACATCTGACCAGGAAATGGTCCGAAATTGCCATTCGTTTCATCGCAAATCATCTCTCCAGCGGAACGAGCCCACTTGTAAGGCAACCAAACTGCCGGCATGGTACGTTTGGCATGGGGCGGGTTTGTCTGTGAAGGAATGATGTCTTTTTCTAAAAAGTCTTTGCGCCACCGAAGTCCCGCAGGATGTCCATAGAACTTTCCTTCTTCGACGTGAAAGAGAGGGCAAGCTGGCATCCAATCTCCTTGATTGTCCGTGACGAAGACATCTCCCTTGGTGTTCCTGCCGATCCCACATGGACTTCGAAAGCCACAGGCGAATGGGACACTCTTGCCGTTCTCGTCAATCTGAAGAACCCAACCACGATAGGGCACGGACGAAGAACCCAACCACCATTTTGGGCTGGTGAAGGCGACATTGAGAGAGACATAAAGGTGACCAGAATCGTCCCGTGGCAGGCCAAAGGCATACTCGTGATAGTTTCCACTCACACCCCAATCGTCATTGACCGTTTCGATGACGTCCGCTGTACCGTCTTTATCTGCATCTAATAGTCTGGAAACTTCACCTCTTTGAACTACATGAACGACGTCATCAATAACAGCGAGACCCAAGCAATCTTGGAGCCCTTCAGCAAAAAAGCGAAAAATCCGTGGGCTTGTCTCGGCGAAATGGGGATTTCGAGATCCACACTTGCCCTCGACGTGTGCTTACAACCATTCTTCCCGAATTGAGAAAAGCGATGCCTCCTACTTCAAATGATTGGCCTTCAGGGATGACTAGCTCTTTTAGTTCGTAGGCCTGCATCTCTTGGGCCATCAAGGTCATGAAGGTCGAAACAATGACCAGGATCACAGGCATGACCGTTTGCTTGAGGGTTACCAATTCACTTCTCCGGCGACCTTCTGCAGTGATTTCATGGAATACTCTTCTATGGCAATGAGGATGACTTTGACCTCTTGGGGTTGTTTCGAAGCGGGGAGCAATAGCTCCATGTCGTTGTTTCCCATGCCAAGGCGTATCTTGTCTGCACCCTTGTAGACCAAGACAAGGGCACTCTTGTTGGGATTCTTGCGTACCACTGGCTTCAGGGGAACTAAGGGCATGGTGGGGAAATGCGGATCATGATTGCTGTAGGGCTCATCTCTGCCATCCCATGTTTGGTCGACCGATCCTTGGTCCAAATGGAGGATAAGATCGACGGAGTGGGGGGCAACCAAGAAACGACGGCCAACACCATAACCGTGGGAAAGACTCTGGGGAAAGGAAGCTTCCTTTACATGGATGGGGTCGTCTTTCCCTGTGCCTAAAATGTCGTAGCTGAGGCCCACCATTTCTGGGAAAGCAAAGCTACCCCTCATCTTTGATTCCAGTGGGCTGACCTTTCCAGCGACCAAAGATGAGAAGGTCGGTCGGGGGTCGCCTTTGCCAAACAGGATTCGAACTTGTCCCGTGGGCTGAATCGGTGTTCCACCCCGGTTGACCCAATCTGTCCGTTTGGCGAAACCTCCCGATCGAAGAGCCAACAAGCGGACATCGTCAATGCGGTATTCCAAGCTGATTCCGGCTTTGAGGCCCATGAGCAGGCCTCGTGGGCGCAGGGGAAGGTCCTCCCTGAGGGGAGGAAGGATTCCTCTGAGAATGAGTGGCCTGTCTTTGACAATCATGATGGTATCAATATCGTCTATGATCTTGGCGGCTGGAATCAAGGTGCGAACATGGCGGACGATGGCCAGTCTTTCATCTTTCGACAATTTGTCTTCGAAGGATGGCATCTCGGATTTCCCAGGCATTCCTTTGGTGACTGTACGAAAGATGGCTTTTTCGGTGTTGCCAAATGCAAAACCCCCATCGGCGAAACTGCGCGCAGGGCGCTTGAGTTTGGTTGGGCCGTCACCGGCCCCTTTGGCCCCATGACACCCTGAGCAATGGCTTCGGTAGAGCGTGGCCCCTGAAAGCTCCGGGAGTTTTGGGGTAGCGGGAACCAGGGTTTTCTCTGCCGTTTCCTGGCTGTCGCCAGAGCAGGCCCAGAGACTGACGATGAAGAAAGAAAGGACACAGAGACCCAAGAAGTTCTTGGTGATCTTTTTTCTAGTCATTCAGGCTCCTCAGCCGAGAACGTTGTTTCTTGGGCCTTACTAATTCTTACCTTTGTCAGGAGTTGTTGGGCCGAATTCATAGGCTGGAAGTTTGAGCAATTCAGGAGGAAGTTGCTTCAATCTTTCGTCTAACTTCTTGAAGAGATCTTGGTTCTTCGTGTCGATTAGGCGTTGTCGCAGCATCTTGGCTGTATCAGCACAGGAAACATTAAGTCCGTCAAGGGTCGCGGCGGAGGCCTGGCTCACCTTCAGAGCAGTGAGGACTTCTCCTAAGGCAGCCTCATCGTTCTTGTCTTCCAAGAACACACGCGCCATGCCTCCATGGGCCATGGCGATGTAGTGGGTGGAGGAGGCGGTTTTCCCGGTGTCAGCAGAAATCGCTTGGTTGTAGAGTGAGATGGCTCTTTTGTAGGACGTGATTGCCTTATTGCTTCGGCCTGCGCGGCGGTGGAATTCTGCGGCGATCAAAGATGCGTAACCCGCGAACCCTGGAAGGCTCTTGTGAGCATCATCTCTCTTCAGCATGTTTGCGTATGTCGACTCCAAACGGTCGACACTGAAACGTTTGAGAATTCCGGTGACAAAGCGGTTGTGGAGCCCTGGCGAAGCGGGAAAGCGCTTCATACCGTTTCTGAGAGCCCGGGTCGCTTTTCCCCGAGCTCCCAACCACATGAGGAAATCATAGTGCATGCCCACCTGCGAGTCGGTTCCGTAGGGGTGCTTACCCAAGACCTCATAGGCGGTGTGAAGGTCTGTTAGCCAACTC